>WAOS01000001.1 GCA_015521185.1 Desulfurococcales archaeon
GCCGGGGCGTGGTGGGCCCGACGTGGGTACGTGTGGGGTTAAATGTAACACTTATTTACATCTCTTCATAGGTCAATACTGAATTGAACCTCCTCGTGAGGTGTGCTCTAAGTGAGTAGGAATGCTCTAATAGCGACAATCATTATCATAATAATAATCCTCGCGGCGATTCCCTTCGTCTGGAAGAAGGGAGGAGAGCAGGCACCCGCAGCCGGAGAGGAAACAATCAAGATCGGCATGACCATAAGCCTCACGGGCAAGTTCCAGGACGAGGGACACCAGGCACTCTGCGGTGCTCTCGCAGCGATAAACTGGTACAATAAGCACGGTGGCATCGAGGTCAACGGTAAGAAGTACAAGTTCAAGCTCATATACTATGATGACCAGTCCGACAAGGACCAGGTCCAGAGCCTATACACGAAGTTAATAGAGCAGGACAAGGTGAACTTCCTCCTAGCCCCCTACAGCAGCGGTCTAACCTTCGCCGCCGCGCCTGTAGCTGAGCAGTACAAGGTCCTCATGCTCAGCCACGGAGGCGCTAGCGACGCCATATTCGAGCAGGGCTATAAGTACATTGTGCAGATACTAACGCCGGCGAGCAGGTACTTCGAGGGCAGCCTCCAGATAGTGAAGGAGAAGATCCCGGACGCTAAGATAGCTTTCATATACGAGAACGCTAAATTCAGCGTTGCTGTCATGAAGGGCGCTAGCAAGATAGCAAAGGACCTAGGCCTCAACGTGGTCTACAACCAGACCTACCAGAAAGGACAGACCGACTTCTCCAACCTGGTCCAGGAGGCGATCAACGCCGGAGCAAACGTCCTAATAGGCGGAGGCCACTTCGAGGACGGTCAGAAGCTCATCTCAACCGCGCACCAGATGGGCTGGAAGCTCAAGTTCATCAGCATACTAGTGGCCCCAGCACAGCCCAACTTCCCAGACGCTGTCGGTGTAGACGCGGCTATAGGCGTTGCCGCGCCCGCCCAGTGGGCAATCGACGTCAAGTACAGCCCGGACAACGTGCCTCCCGGCTATACCTGGGCCGGCCCCACAAAGCAGGAGTGGCTCGACGAGTTCAACAACCTAACCCAGAACTATAAGGACTGCCAGGGCCTCAAGGCTCCCGCCTACCAGGCTGCCGAGGCCGGAGCAGCCATAGTGTTCCTGGCTGAGGGCATAAAGAGTGCGAACAGCCTGAACAGCGACGATGTCAGGGCGGCCATGAACAACCTAGCACTCTACACATTCTTCGGAAAGCTGAAGATAGACCCCGAGACGGGCAAGCAGATAGGCCACGAGATGGTAGTGATCCAGTGGCAGATGGTGAACAACCAGCCCAAGCTCGTGATTATCTACCCGCCCGATGCTGCCACAGCCGAGCCACTCATAGCCCCGCCCAACTGGTACAGCTGAAGCTAGGGGGCTAACCCTGCGTGTCTCCACATTTTTCCCGGCTATAAGTGCTCTCTTTCTTCTCACACTTTAATACGCATGACCATAATACGTTATCGAGGCTGCACATGCTTTAGCCTGTGGAACCATAGGGGGACTCCCCCGAGTGTCCCGCGTGCATGCCCGGGATGAGGGTGGTATGATGGACGCAGCATCACTAGTAACAAACATATTGAATGGTCTCATAACTGGGGCTATTCTTGGGGCGGTGGCCAGTGGCCTCACACTTATTTGGGGTGTCATGAAGGTCGTTAACCTGGCTCATGGCCACCTAGCAGTGCTGGGGGCTTTCCTCGCGGTCATACTCTACAAGTACACTATTGGTCTAAACCCTCTCCTCGCCCCATTCGCCGTCTTCATAATAGGCGTCGTGATAGGAGCCATATTCTACTACACGAGCCTCCACATCATAGTTGGTAAGGCGGAGACTATGACGCTGAAAGTGGAGATGAACAGTCTACTATCAACATTCGGCTTCGGCATAGCGATCTATGGGCTCCTCTCCTACGCCATAGGCAGGGGCTGGATAGCCCAGTACGAGGGCTTCACTGGCTGGGCCCTTAAGGTGGGCGGGAAGACATACACCACGATACTGGGGACAAACATTATATATGCTAAGCTCTATGCCGTCGCGATAGCGGTGCTGCTCATAGTAGCTGTAGAGATGTTCCTCCGCAAAACCATATGGGGCCTAACAATAAGGGCTGTGGCGCAGGACAGCAGGGCTGTTGCACTAACCGGGTACAACCCCGTAACGGTCAAGCTCGTTACCACTCTGCTAAGCACTGCGATGGCCCTAATGGGAGGGGCCCTCTACGCTATATTCGTGGGTAGCGGGATAAACCCTGACCTTGAGCACGTCCTCGCGCCGCTAAGCTTCGTCATAGTAGTCCTAGGCGGGCTCGGCAGCGTTCTAGGCACCTTCATAGGCGGGCTAATAATAGGGGTGACGAACGGCATAGTCTACGCTCTAACCGGTGAGACCGCGATAGGCCTCGCAACTAGCTTCGTCATCCTCATACTCCTACTGCTATGGAAGCCCACGGGCCTCTTCGGGAGGTGAACAGAGACATGGCCCTCGGTCTGAAAGAGGCTACAAGGAAGCTCCTAGACCCGGGATCCTACCTTGGCTGGGCCCTAATAGCGATATTCACTCTCGTAGGAGTCTACTTCTGGGCCGGCAAAATATCGAGCAACTATCCCAGCCTCCTAATGGATATAATGATGTTTGTCGGCATCGCCCTAAGCCTCGCAGTAATAATGAGCTTCGCCGGCTACGTCAGCTTCGGCCACGCAGTCTTCTTCGGCCTCGGAGGCTTCTCAGTAACCATAGTATTCCGTAGCGCCACCAAGGGGGGAATACTAGCAGGCGTCACGAGCAATAGCGTCGTACTGCTCGTCCTAGGCCTCCTCCTAGGGATAGCCCTGAGCATTCTCCTTGCCGCCACAGTAGGGGCAGCAGTACTGAGGCTGCGCGGAGCGTTCTTCGCAATAGCAACCATAGGCATGGACTACGTCATACTCTATCTCGAGACGCTCGTCGGAGAGGGCGGAGAGCTAGAGTTCAACCCCGGATACACTAACTTCCTCGAGAAGACGTACGCGTTCTTCTTGATAGGGTTCATACTGACATTCCTAATTGTCTACCTAGTGAGGGTATCCAAGTTCGGCTATGGGCTGGCAGCCATAAGAGAGGACGAGGATGCCGCCGAAATACTCGGAGTCGACACTACCCGCTACAAAATCTACGCCTTCATAATAGCTGCCGCCCTGGCGGCGCTGTGGGGCGGCCTCTTCAGCTGGAGGACTAGCAGCGTCGGGCCGGAGAACTTCAGCCTCAAGTACAGTGTAGATATGATAGTGATGAACGTGATAGGAGGGCTCGGGACTCTTGCTGGACCGATTATCGGAGGCATAATTTACTACATAGTCAAGAGACTTACACTGATCTACGTGCCCCAACTAGCGTACGTGGTCATGGGCGTGATCGTAATCCTCGTAGTAAGCTTCTTCCCCGAGGGAATCGTTGGAATAGTGAATCGCAAGGTGAAGAAGCTCTCCGAGTACCTAATATGAGGTGGTAGGGATGGCGGAGGAGATACTCCGCGTAGTAGACGTGACCAAGAGGTTCGGCGGGCTAATAGCCCTCGACCATGTCTCATTCAACGTGTACAAGGGCGAAATACTTGGCCTAATAGGCCCGAACGGCGCGGGCAAGACGACAATGTTCAACGTTATAACAGGAGTCTACAAGCCCGAGGAAGGACACATATACTATAAGGGTAGGGAAATAACAGGCATGCGCCCCCACAAGATAGCCAGGATGGGGATAAGCAGGACCCACCAAATAGTCAAGCCCTTCGGAGAACTAAGCGTTCTAGAGAACACAATGATAGGCGCCCTCTTCGGCCCCAAGCACGAGACGATAACCGAGGAGGAGGCCCGGCAAATAGCCTCGGAGATCCTAGAGTTCGTGGGGCTGGCGGACAAGGCCGAGCTACCTGCTAGGGTCCTCAACATTCAAGAAAAGAAGAGGCTGGAACTCGCCAAGGCCCTCGCACAGGAGCCAGAGCTCCTGCTCTTAGACGAGGTCCTAGCCGGCCTGAACCCTGGGGAGGTCCAGAAGATGATAGACCTCCTAGAGAGGGTGCGCCGGGAGAAGGGGATAACCATGATAATGATAGAACACGTGATGCACGCTGTTATGAACCTCGCAGACAGAATAGTAGTCCTACACTTCGGCAGGAAAATAGCTGAGGGCACACCCGAAGAGATAGCCTCTAACCCAGAAGTCATAACCGCATACCTGGGAGACCCGGAGATGGCTCTCAAGTTCGTCAAGAAGCTCAGGAAGGGGGGTGGTGCGTGATGAGCGAGAGCTACATGCTAGTGGTTGAGGAGCTAGAGTCTGGCTATGGGGAGACACAGGTTCTCTTCGGTGTGAACCTCAAGGTTAGGAAGGGACAAATCACGGCGCTGCTTGGCAGCAACGGCGCCGGAAAGACCACAACACTCTGGACAATAACGGGCGTTATACCGGCCTGGAGGGGCAGAGTAGTGTTTAAGGGCGACGACGTCACGAGACTACCGCCCCACGTGAAGACCAGGATGGGCATGATCCTCGTCCCGGAGGGGAGGAGGCTCTGGCCCCAGCTAACAGTGCAGGAGCATCTAGAAATAGCAGGAAGCATCCCGCGGAGCAAGAACAGGAAGGACGAGCTCCTGGAAATCGTATATCAGCTGTTCCCGAGGCTCAAGGAGAGGAGGGACCAGAAGGCTGGCACCCTGAGCGGCGGGGAGCAGCAGATGCTAGCTATTGCCAGGGGAATCATGATGAGTCCCGAGCTCCTAATGTTCGACGAGCCCAGTCTAGGGCTAGCTCCAAAGCTTGTCCAGGACATAGCCAAGACTATCGCGCAGCTCAGGGACGAGCACGGGCTGACAGTCCTACTCGTCGAGCAGAACATACACATGAGCCTGCAGATAGCGGACTACGGCTACATAATGGAGAACGGCCGTATAGTGCTTGAAGGGCCCGTGCACGAGCTAGAGGAGAACCCGATGGTGAAGAAGGCGTACCTAGGCCTCTAGGAGATAGCCATGAGGATGAGTACACCCGCTACGAGGGAAACCGCCACCGCCGCAAGCACGTAGCGGAGGGCTCGGCCAAGGCTACTACCATAGTACTCAGCGGTTAGGACAAGGCATAGATGCACGGGGCTCGCCATGACCCCTAGATAGCCCCCAAGGTATGCTAGGGCGAGGAGCCCCCAGTCAAGAGCTCCTTTCCCAGCAATATACGGTACCAGAAGAGGCATCGCACTGCTGGCGAAGAAGTTCTCGCCTCCTGCAGCGAGGCCTAGTATGAAAGGGACGGACAGTATGAGTACCCAAGCCGGTACTAGGCCGGATGCGGCCACATGCTCGATGCTAGATGCTGCGCCTGTCTCTATTATGAGATTCTTGAAGTAGAGGCTCTCGAACAGTACAGCGTGTATAGTGGGCTTCGTGGATAGCTCGAGAACTCTCCTCCCACTGCTGGGCCCGGGCCTGTAGGCTAGGAGGAGGATAATGACTACGAGCAAGAGGCTCACAAGCATCGGCTCCTTATCATAGCCGGGCAAGAGCTCTGCTATAGCACCTCTAAGGCTGGTCCGAGCAGCGAGGAATAGCCCGGCCAGCAAGAGGAGAGGCCAAATGCTCTCCACAAACTCCCGGAGAGCTCCAGACCCCTTCATGCCCGGGCACGTCACGCCCCTCATAAGAGGCCAGCCAACTAGGAGGCCCCCGACTATGGCTGCCACGGTCCCCGGCCAAGTATGGGATACGATGCTAAGGGGGTCCACGGCGAAAACCGCGGCAGTAATCACGACGCTCTGGAAGAGGGGCCAGCTAGGCACCCATAAGTGTCGGAACCAGTAGTTGATGAATGTCGCCTCGTCCCTCCCGAGCCTAGCCTCCTCGAAGAACCTCCTGCGCAGAGCTATAGCGCTGACTAGGGCGCCGCCAGGCATAGGTATTAGGCCTAGGATTGCTGGGACGCTCATCATGCTGAACCTGCATCCCGCCTTGCCGGTAGAGTCAACAAGCCTGTCGAGCAGGCCGGCCTCCCTCATTATGCCGGCGACCGTTAGGCTGAGGAATATGTAGATAAACACTCTGGCATCGTTCCAGTCGGAGAGCCTCTCAAGACTGTTGAGCGCCTCGATAGGAGTCGAGGCTAGCACTGCGTAGATCAGAATCATTATGAGTATACTCACGTAAGCCTTAGCGCCGCGCATGCTGGCTATTATGAGCCCGATATACGCTACCACAAACGCCGCGAGAGGATCGATCAGAGCCAAGCCCGTGCATCCCACCCGGGCTAATGGGGCCTAGGAGGATAAAGTTTTGGTCTCCGATGCATACCTATTCCTGGGGCACCTGGCTCCTATCACTGTAGTGAACAGTGTAGTATCTGGGCTTTAACCCCTCGAGTATGACTTTCCACGCCCTCCACGGGTCTGCGGTGTCACCGCAAGTGTAGACGTCGACAGTGGCGTAACCGTACTCTGGCCAGGTGTGGACAGCTATGTGGCTCTCAAGCACAATGGCTATCACGCTCACACCACCCTTCTTCCCCGGGACGACCCACGATCTCACGTCGAGAAGTGTTGCTCCGGCGCTCTCCGCCGCCTTCACGACGAGGTCCCTTAGCTTCTTCTCGTCCTTAGCAGTGGTCGGATCTATATCGTAGAGGTTGCCGTAGACGTGCCGCCCGATTATTCTGTCGGCCATGCCTCGTCACCCCGCCCCGGACCTGGGTAGTGCGAGAGCGCCCTTCTAGACGTTGAAGGCGGAAGAGTATTTATAGGGCGCGCTCACGCGCACCCCTTCTCCCACCGGCTCACAC
>WAOS01000002.1 GCA_015521185.1 Desulfurococcales archaeon
CTGTGAGAGGGCATGCATACCTCGCGAAGGGTGCTCAGGGGGTTGAAAGGTAGAATAATAACCCTAGCGGCGGTAGCCCTAGCCCTCTTATTCGTGGCAAGCTACGTGCCAATAACCATTGGTAGCGAGATTCCCAAGGCAATTCAGCTCGCTCCCCATGTTGAAGGGGAAATACCAAGCATTGACACTGCGGCCCCCGAAAACTACGGTTACAATATAGGTCCGGGTTTCCCAGCTGTTGTCCTAGAGAACTCGACCGAAGACGTGGTCCTGGTTCTCAGGGTTCCGGAGGCCCAGAACATTAGCAGGATAGTCCTATCGAGGGTAGTCCTTGGCAGTGACGGCCAGCTTAGGTATGAGGAGCACGAGGTCGGTTTCACAGTTCTAAACAGTACAGCTCTAAAGCTTCTCTCGCCGGGAGCTAGCCTCGAGCCCGGGCTATACGATATTGTTCTCCTCACTAATGATAATAGGACGCTCCTAGTGCCCAGGAGCCTATGGGTGACTACGCTCTCCAGCATAATTGACGGTTTCGAGTTCATGCATATCTCAGACCTCCACTTCGGAGCCGGAACGCCCAACATTACAGTGGGCCAGTACAGGAGGTTCACAGGCTACCTGCTCTCCCAGCTGCTGGGAGTGGACGCTATTCTCAACACGGGCGACGAGGCTGATACTGCGAGCTCTGCGCAGTATAGGAATAGCTTGGCCTATAGATACATGCTAGCTTATACTGTGCCCATGTTCTTGAACCCAGGTAATCACGATTATCCGAACAAGAACTTCTTAACATACTATGGGGATACTGTTCGCTATGCACTCATAGGTAATAAGATACTGATAGTAAGCATAAATACTGACGGAGAAGTTGGCCACGCCGACAACGTTAACATGACATTCCTCCAACACGTGCTAAGCACCTATAGTAGTGTGCCGATAAAGATAATCATGATGCATCACCCAATATTCTACTACCAGGGCAAGCTCTACCTGTCATATAATAGTAGTAGCCCGCTCCTCGAGGATCCGAACGAGAACAGGAATAGCGCGCTCAGCTTCTACTGGGGCTCCGACACCAATCTCACCCGATGGTTCCTAAAGCTTGTCGAGGAGTACAATGTGACCATGGTGCTAGCCGGCCACATACACAGGGACCAGTATGTTGAGTACCACAGCACGTGGACGGGACACACGACATACTTCCAAACAACAACGACTCTCGCCCATGGCACTGGGACATACCAGGGCTTCCAGGTTACGCTCCTTAACGTCACAACAGGGGTTCCCAGCTACCCTTACGCGCCGGATTGGTTCATTGGATACGAGAACCATTCTAGGAAAGACGTGTATAACAGCATACCTCTGACGCTGCCAAGCCAGGCTGGCAGGTGGAAGGACGAGTTCGGTAACAACTACTTCTACGGGACCCACTACCAGGGTAAGACTGGCATTATTGTGGGACTATACAACATGCTGCCCTATCTAAGCATAAACAGGACTGTAGTGATAAGCCTGCCGTGGCCCTCGGGCTACGATGCTCACGTGAAGGTGCTCAACGCCGAGAACGCTAGTGTTGAGCTCAAGAGTAGCCTCTACGTGCCGGAGCTTAACAGGATGTTCCTAGCCCTGCACTTCAACATGACCCCTAAGAGCGTGCTAGAATTCGTAATATACACGCTTCCCGACAATGAGCCTCCGAAGATAAACCTAAAGCGCACCCTGCCAAGGAACCCAAGCATAAACAAAGTTGTAAAGGCCTACATAACTGTCGAGGACGATGGCTGGGGTGTCGAGTCGGTCAGTTTCAATATCTCCGTTGACAGGGGCACTATTGCTGGTACCCCCAAGTTCTACAAGATAGGTGAAACCCTCTACGTCGCTCAGTTCCAGGTGTCGTCGGAGTACGAGGCGAACGCTACACTCACAATAACAGCCGTGGACTACGCGGGCAACACGAACACCACTAACTTCATTATTCATCTGGCCGGTCCTAAGCCTCAGGCTAACGAGACAACGACCACAACTGTGACAACCACTTCTCCGGCTGAGACAACTACTACAACTGAAACGACGACTACTACGTCGACGACCACGAGCCAGACTCAGACTTCAACAACCACACAACCAGCCGGATCATCTTCCAGTACGAGCACTGGCGCCGAGGAGAAGGGAGGCACTAACGCTATCTTTATTGCAGGAATAATAGTGGTAATAATAATAGTTATTGCTGCCGGCCTAATGATGAGAAAATAAGTGTAAACCTGTATATATAAGTCTGGGCTAGAACGTTTTTGCCTCCACACTCCCTCTCCACTAACGAGATAAACCCGTTTCTCGTGGGGTGAATGTTGTTGGGCTTACCGGAGAGAGTACCTGAAAGACCAGGCTACAATGTTAGTCTTCACATGATCTATGACCGGGCCCTGGAGCTTTTCCCGGATATGGAGATCGTCAGCAGGACCAAGAAGGGGATCCTACGCTTCAAGTTTAGGGAGACCGCGGAGAGGGCTGAGAAGCTCGCTGCTGCTCTGAGCAGCCTAGGAGTGGGCAAGCTGGATAGGGTTGCAACTCTAGACTGGAACACTCATTGGCACTATGAGACTTACTTTGCTGTTCCTATGATGGGCGCTGTACTTCACCCTGTAAACATAAGGTTAGCACCCAGCGAGATCATATACATTATGAACCAGGCCGAGGACAAAGTCGTAATAGTTAACTCCGACTTCCTGCCTCTAGTAGAGGCAATTGCTCCCAAGCTCGAGACAGTCGAGCACATAATAGTAGTTGATGCTGACAGTGTGCCCGACAAAATAGGCGGGATACCTGTCAGTCACTACGAGGACCTATTGAAGGAGAAGGGCGGTAAGTTTGAGTGGCCGGAGGTTCACGAGGACCAGCCAGCCGCGATGGGTTATACGAGCGGGACCACAGGCCTCCCGAAAGGGGCCTATCACAGCCATAAGGCAATGGTCCTGCACGCCATGAGCGGGGCCCTCCACCTAGCGACGATAAGCAGGTTCGTCGATATGAAGACTAACTCTACAATACTCCACATAGTGCCGATGTTCCACGTATACAGCTGGGGCCTGCCCTACATATCAGCTCTCCTCGGCCTGAAGCAGGTGTACCCCGGTAAGCTGGACCCCGCGGTCCTCCTCAAGCTTATACATGATGAGAAAGTTACATTCACCGCTGGCGTCCCAACAATACTCTACATGCTCCTCACACACCCCGACAGCCAGAAGTACGATCTAAGCGGTCTTACCTTCGTCAACGGCGGCAGCGCCCTGCCAAGAGGCCTAGCCGAGCTAGCGATGAAGCGCGGGATAAGGGTCTTCGTTGGCTACGGTATGACAGAGACAGCGCCCATACTCACGCTGGCTGCACCGCCCGCCCACCTACCTGTGACAGAGGAGAACTACCTCGACTACGCGCTGCGGACCGGCTGGCCGATACCGCTCGTCGAGCTTAGGGTAGTCGACCCAGAAGGCAAACCTGTGCCGAAGGACGGCAAGACCATGGGTGAGATCGTGGTTAGAGCGCCTTGGGTAACGCCCGAGTACTACAAGGCTCCCGAGAAGACGGAGAAAGCGTGGAGAGGAGGCTGGTTCCACACAGGAGACATAGCAGTGTGGCTCCCAGACGGTAGCATCATAATACAGGATAGGGACAAGGACGTGATAAAGAGCGGAGGCGAGTGGATAAGCAGTGTGCGCCTAGAAGACGCGATAAGCAAGCACCCAGGAGTAGCGCAGGTAGCGGTTATAGCTGCTAAACACCCCAAGTGGCAGGAGAGGCCGGTAGCGATCATAGTGCCGAAGCCCGGGTGGGAGGACAAGATAACGACGGAGGAGATAAGGAGATTCCTAATGGAGAACTACGTAGAGAAGGGCGTGTTCCCCAAGTGGTGGCGCCCCGACAAGGTCGTACTGGTCGAGCAGCTCCCCACGACGAGCGTGGGCAAGATAAACAAGCGCGCTCTGAGGGAGAAGTTCGCTAACGTCCTCCTCGAGGAGTCCAGCGGCTAAACGCGTTTTCCCTCCCAAACAAGTTCTTGGCCCGCCCCCTCTGGGTGGGCTAGCATAAATATTCGACCAGCGCCTAAAGGTTTTATCGACAGGAGACTGAGGGGGCGCATCTTGGCGGAAAAAGGAGAGAAGGTCAACTGGTACGAGCTGAGCGTTAAGCTCCACAGGTTCTACGGGGGCAAAATTGAGACTATACCCAAGGTTCCTGTGAGGAGGATAAAGGACTTCGCCATATGGTACACGCCCGGCGTCGCGGAGCCTAGCCGGCTAATTTCTAAAGACCCGGATCTTAGCTTCGAACTCACGAGCCGCTGGAACACTATAGCTGTCGTGAGCGACGGCACGAGAGTCCTAGGCCTAGGCAATATCGGGCCTGAGGGTGCCTACCCTGTCATGGAGGGTAAGGCCCTCATATTCAAGTTCCTCGGCGGGGTGGACGCGGTACCACTCGTCCACCGGGCTAGGGATCCTGAGAAGTTCCTGGAGCTGCTGGAGCTGATCGAGCCAGCCTTCGGCGGTATCAACCTTGAGGACATAGAGAGCCCCAAATGCTTCCACATACTAGACGAGGCTAGGAAAAGACTGAACATACCCGTGTGGCACGACGACCAGCAGGGAACAGCCGCTGTGACACTAGCCGGCCTCATCAATGCGTTCAAGATCGTGGGGAAGGACATAAGGAAGAGCCGAATAGTCCTATTCGGGGCTGGAGCAGCAAACATCGCCCTCTACAGGCTTTTGAAGGCGTACGGCGTACCGCCAGAGAACATAGTTGTACTCGACAGTAAGGGAGTTCTACACCCAGATAGGGAGGACATAGACAAGCTAATGATAAGCCACCCCTGGAAGTACCAGATAGCCATAGAGACTAAGGGAGGAGGGCTACGGCCCGGAGACCCAATCTGGAAGGCGCTCGAGGGCGCAGACGCGCTGGTCGCCGCGAGTAGACCGGGCCCTGGAGTGATCAAGAAGGAGTGGGTCGCCAAGATGGCTAAGGACGCGATAGTCTTCGCAGAGGCAAACCCTGTCCCAGAAATATGGCCTTGGGAGGCGAAAGAGGCTGGCGCGAGGATAGTTGCAACAGGCAGGAGCGACTTCCCCAACCAGGTCAACAACAGCCTCGTCTTCCCGGGAGTCTTCAGGGGAGTCCTGGACGTTAGGGCCAGAACAATAACGGATACCATGGCAATAGCAGCTGCCGAAGAGCTAGCTAGGTTCGCCGAGGAGCGCGGAATAAGGGAGGACTACATACTTCCCACGATGGAGGAGTGGGAGGTCTACCCGCGCGTAGCTGCCGCGGTCGCTGTGAAAGCCGTTGAGGAAGGCCTTGCTAGGAAGACCACAACCTACAACGAGGAGCTCGAGAGAGCCAGGAGAATCATAGGGCTAACGAGGGAGAAGTACGAGACGATCTGGAGCAAAGGGCTCATACCGAAGCCCCCGGTGGACTATCCGGAGAACGAGTAAGATGTTTCCCTCTCACATAGAATGTCGGGCGAGGTGATATCGGAGTGTACGAGGCAGGAATAGTTTATAGGAAGCCCTTAGAGGGGGACAGGGAGCAGCTGGCGAACCTCATACTGAGGTTCTACAGGTTCAACGAGGAGTTCGACCCTGCCTGGGCGTTAGCGGGAGACGCTGACAACAGAGCCCTGAGCCTAGCAGACAGGTACATCGCTGGTGAGGGATACACTATAGTTGCTGACCACGAGGGCGAGCTCACTGGATTTATACACGCTTATGTCCAGGAGTACCCTCTCCTAGAGAATAGCAAGCAGGCCGTAATAGTGGAGCTATATGTCAAGCCCCAGTATAGAGGGCGCGGGATAGCTACTGGCCTGCTGGAGAAGCTTATGGAGGCCGTCAGCTCCGACGGGATAAGCGTGGTAACCGCTATGTTTCCGACGGCGAATTTCGTGGCCGAGAGGTTCTATTCGAAGAGGAAGTTTAGGAGGTACTTGCAGATATACCTGAGGGAGGTGTAGAGTCGTGGCGGCGAGAATAATTGTGAGGGAGGCCCACGAGGGCGACGAGGCCCAGGTTGCCAGGCTTATCGCTAGGCTGAAGGCTCTGAACGAGGAGCTAGACCCCCACTACAAGGTTGTCGAGAACCTCGAAGAGGTTTCGCTAGAATACGCGCGGAACGCTATAAGGGCTAGTGATATGAGGGTTATAGTAGCTGAGGACACTGCTACGGGAGAGATCGTCGGGGTCCTAGTCTACAGGCTCGTCGATAGAGTCTTCTACAAGCCAAAGCTGAAGGCTCAGATAGTCGACTTCTACGTTGTCCCCCGATATAGGGGTAGGCGTATCGGGACCCTCCTAATAGAGAAGGCCGAAGAGATGGCTAGGAGAGACGGCGCTGGAATGCTCACCGTTATATATCCCTCTATGAACGCGATTGCCGAGAGGTTTTACAGCTCGAAGGGCTTCATAGACCTGGCCGTGGAGAAGTACAAGAAAATACTCTAGACTAATCCCCTTCTTTCCCCTCATATATAGCTGAATATCCTAGTGTAGAGCCGCTCGAAGTGGCTCTCCCACCACTTGAACCTGGCTATTCTAGCAGGGGAGGGGCACTTCTCGATAGTGACCATGTCGCCCGGCATAACATCGTAGACTAGCTGGCCGTCGAGGCTTAGGTGTAGGGGATTACTGCTCTGTGATATGACGACCTGTATCTTGCTGTCGGGCCTAGTGACAATTGGTCTAAGGTGGAGCTGGACGGGGTTTAGGGGGGTCAGAATTATTACTTCGAGCCGCGGATCTACTATGGGTCCTCCGGCGCTTAGGCTGTAGGCTGTGCTGCCAACGGTTGTGCTCACTATGACGCCGTCACCGTCAATGTTCATTGCTCTGACCCCGTCGACGTCGACGCTGAGGCTCACTAGCTTCGATTTCTGAGCGATAAACACGGCGTCATTCAACACGCAGGCGTTCGCCTCTCTCGGATGCTTTACCGAGAGCCTCGTGTACTCGTATAGCACGTAGTTTCCATCGAGGAAATCCTCGATCTTCTCCTCGACCTCGTAAGGCTCTACATCGAGTAGGAACCCCCGCTTACCCGCGCGGACCGCCATGATGACCGTATCGGGACGGCCTAGGAACATAACGGCTCTGAGAAGGGTCCCGTCTCCCCCGATAACCACGATCCTCCCCGGCGGGTCTTCGAGGCGGAAGGCCTCATAGTTCCGGAGAGACTCATAGCTCCTCCTAGACTCTTCCTCCACAAGCGGCTTAACGCCTCTCCTCTCGAGGGCTCTGATAGCGCGAAGTGCAATGTGCTCGGCCTTGGCGCTACCAGGCTTAACCACGAGGCCCACGCGGCCCATAACCTCATCTCCCATGCACTGTAATAGCGGCGAGCCAACTATAAGGGTCTCCTAAGGGGCTGCGCCGTGGCTAGAAGATCCGCATGCATCGCTGTCGCAAGAAGAGTGGCTGAGGAGGCGCGGAGGATCCTCCGCTCGGCGGGCCTCCTCATAGCAGGGCTCCGGCCGGCTGGAGCGGGCGATAAAGTGCTCTTCCCCGTGGAGGACGCCCGCAGGGCCCTAGAGGTTCTTAAGATGCAGGACATCACCGCGGAGCCCTGCACTGCCGAGTTCGAAGAGAGGAAGGCCGGACCGCCCAGGCTGGAAGGACCAGTCAAGGGTTACACGAGGATAGGCGACATCGCGGTTTTCAGCCACGTGGAGGGGGTCAGCGAGGAGCACTATAGGAGGGCCGCCCAGAGCCTCGTTAGGGAGGGAGTCGTACGGGCCGTCTTCCTCAAGAGGCAGACGAGCGGGGAGCACAGGGTAGCTGTTCTGGAGCACCTCGCGGGCGAGAATAGAACAGTTACGACAGCAAAAGAGTTCGGCCTCCGCTTCCGCGTTGACATCGCCCGGGAATACTATAATCCGAGGCTTCAGGAGGAGAGGAGGAGGGTGGCCCAGGCGGTCCGGGATGGCTGGCGCGTTCTAGATATGTTCGCCGGCGTCGGACCCTTCAGTATTCACATAGCTGCTGCGAGACGAGCGAGAATCCTCGCTGTCGACATTAACAGGTCCGCTATAATGCATCTAACCGAGAATATCGAGCTCAACAAGAAGAAGCTTAGGGGGTGCATAACGCCTATGCTCGCGGACAGCAGGATTCTGCCAGGCTTCGTGAGGCCGGGATTCGAAGCAATCATTATGAACAACCCAACAATGACGCCGAGCTTCCTCCCCGTAGCGTGCAAGCTAGCGGAGCCGGGAGCACTAATCTTCTACTACAGAGTAGCCCGCTCGTGCGATGAAGCATGGGAGGAGGCACTCGAGGCCTCCCCCTGCCCACTAACCGCCTTACAGTGCGTGGAGGCTCTAGACTACGCGCCCGGAAAACTCATCTACAGGCTCACACTTCGCGTTACGGGGAGTGAGAGCGGATGAAGAGGATCCCTGGGGAGTGGTTCGTGTTCACCGCTAAGGGCCACCCGAACGTTAGGGCCACGCATAGGACAACCCTAGAGATAACGAAGGAGGAAACCCTTACGCCCAGGGGTGACTGCATTATAGCGGTGGGCAGCGAGGCCGCCCTCTCTGACCTCCCCGAGTCTATCAAGAGATCAATCAGGGGCGGAGGCCTCGTCGTCATGGTAATATGCGCGGGAGGCTACTGTGATAGCGTTGTGGGTTGGGGCCACCCCGATCTGAGCCTCGAGGACCCAGTCCGGATTATTGCTAGGAGAAGCACCTACACGGACCACAAGACCCTTATGATAAGGGCTAGCAAGGCCGCCAGAGACCTCGATAGGAGGCTCGTAGAGGCCCTCCGCAGGGGTAAGACCGCTACAGTAGCTATTGGGACCCTCGGAAAAGAGCTATTCCGAGAGGGCCTCGACGATTTGGCAGGCAACGCTTGACAAACCCTGATTCCCCCGCGCACTAACGCCGGCTAAGGCCTCGAGAGCTTCCGCCTCATAAGGCGCAAGCCTCCCCGGGACCACCACGCTCGCGGGAGCCCTCACCGGGGGAAGCCCGCACGCCCCGTCGAGCCCTCGGGCGAGGGATACTCGGGAGCCCGGGAGACCCGCCCTCTCAACTATAAGAACTTCTAGGTCTCGGAGAAGGCTTACGCCCGCCTCAGCCTCGAGACCTGCCAGGAGCCTGAGGCCCTCGCAGGGCTCTAGCTGTCTACCAGTAGCAGGGTCTATATCGAGGAGGAGGAGCGTGTGCATGCCGAAGCACAGGTTCTGGGCGAGCCCAAGAAGCACGCTGTAGGGCTTAACCATCCTCCAGGGACCGGGCAGGGTAAGCGTGCGCCCATACTTGTAGTAGTCTAGGCCTGCGTAGGCCTTGGCAACGCAGACGCCGGAGACTCCCGGTAGCACTATCGTTCTCACTCCAAGCCTACTAGCAGTCACGAGGATGCTCCTATGAGTAGTCGCTATGAGAGGGTCGCCCGGGGCCACGACGAGCACCCTCCTTCCCATAGCATCCCTCACGAGCCGGGCCGCCCCCTCCTCCAGCACGCTTCTATCCGCCCGCTCGATCCTATTCCCAGCGAGCGGCGCGAGAGCTTCCAGCACCCAGTCGGAGCCGGGAAGCGTGTAGGTCTCAACTACCACGCGGTCCGCGCACCTGGCGAGCTCGATGAGCCCAACCGTCATGCTCTCCGGACCGATCCCAGCGCCGGCCAGGGCTAGCCACGACTTCTCCGTGCACGGACTATCTGAAGCCAATACCCGCCCCCAGCAGGGAGCGGCCCGGGGGGCGGGCGTATATATCCTGGCCGGGAAGGGCTCTCAGAACAGGGGGTCTGGGCTGGGCGAGAGCGTATTGGGGCAAGGGGCCGACATGAGCCGCTCGATACTTGTGGCTGCTGGCCGGTACGGTTTTAGTGGTACACTGGATGAGGGGGGCCTTACCATTAAGGTGTGGGACACGATTATAGCAAGCACTGGGCCGGGAGCCAGCGTTAGAATCAGTATTGAGGGTGAGAGGGTTGTCCTGAGGGCTGGAGGCTCCTTCTCCCGGAGAATCATAGAGCTCGAGAACCCGTCGCCTGGCCTAGTCGTGGCGGGAGCCTACTATCTCTGGCTCGAGCAGAACCGAGGGCTCGAGGCCCGCATAGTTAAGGAGGCGGTCAAAGCCGCTAGGAGGGCCTCCCCGAACAGGAAATGCCCAGAGGTACTGGAGAGCGTGCAGGGCCTAACATACTCCGAGGGCCTCTGCACTAGGATCGCGGCCCAGCTAGCTATGGGAGCGTACGTCCTCCGCTCCCACCTCGGGATAAGCCTCCTAGAGGACAGCCTAAGCCCCAGCATGTTCGAGCTGGGAGGAGTACTAGCCGAGATGGCTCAAGCATATGCGAGCCTTGTCCGCGCGCTCAAGCCCGGCTACAACAACCTAGAAATTGTCCTCCGCCGGGGAGAGGAGATATACGAGAAATACGGGAGGCTCCCCGGCGCGCTCAAGGCTGGCCTCGTGCTAGCATCATACACTGATAGGCTTCCCCATCCGTGGCATGCATATGCGGCGGCGATAACCCTCGTCTCGAAAGGGTTCCGCCTCTTCAAGGGGTGTAGGGGGCCTGGCCTGTCCGAGCCGGCGATTCTGGGCGAGGCGGAGTGGATTAGGAGTGGTGATGGTAGTGTTAGGTGCGAGGGAGGGAGCCCGGCCCTCCTCGGTATCAGCCTGAGCCTCTACCAGCGGACCGGAAGTGTTGTGAGCGTGGTGAGAGAGGCTGGCCGCGTATCCAAGTGCGCTAGCTGCGAGGAGCCCCTATGCTCTAAGAGCCTAGTTCTGGACCCGGGCGAGAGGGCTCTGAGGGCTGCTGCGAGCTGCGCTGTCTCCGGCGAGTGCGACGCGGGCATAGTCTATTATCGCGGCAAGCCTATAGTCGCGTGTATTAGGAGCGGGGGCGAGGGAGTGCTCAGTCTCTACAAGCTGCCGGGCACCCTGCGCCTGGGCGATGTTGTCGTAGCTGGCAGGCTCGCTTCCCTCGTCGGGGGCAGGCCGAGGAAGATGCTTACTGGGAGCGCGCTGGAGAGCTGGGAGAGGGCTAGGAGCCTGTTCTAGGCTTAGCTGGGCCACACCGCCCTCACCTTGCCCTGGAGGGCCTTGACTATGACCATTCTCTGGGCCTCGTTAGTGCCATCCCCTATCTCTATCATCTTGATATCCCTGTAGAGCCTCTCGACCACGCTGTCCTTACT
>WAOS01000003.1 GCA_015521185.1 Desulfurococcales archaeon
TCCCCAGCCTTTGCCGCCCCAGCCCTTCCTCCAGGGTCTCCAGCCCCACAGATTTATCATAATTTGTCCCCTCACCGTCCCGCTTAGGACTTGTTGTTACTGATCCTTAATTTAGTATGGTCGTGAGGCCTGCCTGCCCGGGACTATTTAAACCGTATGAATACGTGTATATTGAGAGGCTATATACCGGTAGATGATATATTGTATGATACTGGTGGGACACTCGTGGGAAGACTTGTAGGGGTGCTCGTACTCCTAGTTCTGATAGCTCCCCTCGCAGGTAGCTCCACGCTTGTTGCGTCAGCCTTCGGGTCCGGAGGAGACTACTGGCATCCCTATCCCTCCGGCGTTAAGCCCGGGGATATCGTTATAGGCCACAGTCCCTCGACAGACCCCTTCATCCCCGGATACTGGACACACACGGGTATGATCGCGTACTATGATAGCTCCATCGGGGACTGGATAGTTGTTGAGGCTAAGGCCGGGGGTGTAGTCCTCACCCCTCTAACCGAGTTTATGTCTAGGTACGACACAGTAGCGATTCTCAGGGTCGCGACAAGCGATGCTGTGAGACAGCAAGCCGTCTCATTCGCACTATCGAAGCTAGGATACAGCTACGACTATTGGTGGCTGTCGAAACAGGTATATGGGGACTCATACTATTGTAGCGAGCTAGTGTGGGCCGCCTACAAGGCTAGTGGAGGCCCGGACATAGATGATAATCCCGGGTGGAGCTGGACCTACGCCTACGGTGTTGCTCCACAGGAGGTCTACGACGACTCGGATACCTACACTATATACTATCATAGCGCATAGCCCACAAGTATCCCCTAGACTACCAAGTTTTTCTCTCCCCCACCAGGCCTCAACGCCGAGAGGAGGCCTGGTGGTGAGGCTTGGGCGCTTCAAGAGTAGTGGTGGCTATCATTGTTCTCCTCGTCCTAGCTGCCGGCGTATACTATGGCTTTAGCAAGCGCGGAGGCTCGATGTACACGATTAGGGCCGCTACTCTCCAGGGAGGAATTAGTACGTTGGATATTATCGAGAGGGAGGGCTTGCTTGAGAGCCGCGGCTACGGGCTTAAGGTTATGCGCCTCCAGAAGACGCCCGATATCATAGCGGCTCTAGTCAAGAACGATACTGACCTCGCTGTTATACCTGCGGAAATGGCCGCGAAACTCGTTGAGGAGGGACACGATATTGTCATAGTAGGAGTGGACATGCTGCAGAACCAGGCGATTCTTGTCGCGAACAATAGTAATCTGACAAGCCCCGAGGACCTACAGGGGAAGCTAGTTGGGGCGGTCCTGCCTAGTGGTACCTACAAGCTGTTCAAGGCCTACATGAAGGTTGTATACAACCTGACGGTTGTCGAGGGCGAGAAGCCGTCGCCGGGTGTTATAACGGCTGTAAATGTTCCTCCGGGAAGCATACTGAACAGCCTGGAACGCGGCGATGTTGACGCCGTAGTCATTTGGGAGCCCTTCGTCAGCCTCGGCCTAGCACGGGGCGACAGGATCCTAGTATCGTTCCAGGACCTCTGGAAGAAGGCCGGCGTGGAGGGAGAGCCCGTGATGCTTGTCTGGGTGGCCAGGGCCGATTTCGCGGAGAAGCATCCTGACGCGCTGAACGCGTTCCTCTCAGCTAGGAGCGAGGCCGCTAGCATGTGGGTCGCTAACAGGAGCCTGGTCATAGGAATGCTTATGGACCTCTATAAGTTACCCGCTGATGCGGCCAACATACTCTACAATAGGACTGTCATAGTGCAGGGCTACCTGACCGAGGACCTGGTCAAGTCGATAAGGAGCGAGTGGTGGCTTGCATGGAGAGGAGGCTACCTGGAAAAGGATCCCGCCAGCATACCGGACAGCGTCTTCTACATGCCCTAGGCTGGCTCTACCTCTCCATACTAGTGGCGGTCTCATGGGTTTTCCTGAGCAGGGCTTACCCTGCGGTCCCCCCGCCTCAAGACGTGGTCAAGGCTCTCTACTCCGATATTGGCCCGCGGATGATAGCGCACGCCATTGCTGTGACGCTAGTGAACAGCCTCACAGGCTATACCATCGCGCTCACGGCGGCGATAGCGCTCATCGCAGGTGCGTACCTTAACAGGCATGTGGACAGCTTCGTACACGCTCTGAACACGTTCATACAGAGCGTATCAGTACTGGTCTGGGCAATAGTCTTCGTCATGATATTTGGCATAACCAGTAGGAAGCCCCCGGTCCTCGTGGCGGCGGCGGCGAGCTTCCCCGTCCTTCTCTCAAACCTATACAGCAGTGTTAGGGCTCTGGACGACAGGTTCCGCCTGCTCGCCAGGCTCCTTGGGGCCACCAAGCTGGAGGAGCTCTACTACTTCATACTGCCCGGCACGATACCCTACCTGGCGGGGGCGAGCAGGGCGGCGATAGGGATAGCCCTAAGGATAAGCGTGGTGGCCGAGGCCTTCGGCGCGAGCGGCGGGGTCGGCTACTGGCTCATGTACAGTTATAATTATGGGTGGAGCGCGGGCGTCTTTGCGTGGGCAGCCGTGCTGGTCCTCCTAATGATACTTGTTGATATTCTCGTGCTTCAGCAAGTTGAGAGGATGGTGGAGAAATGGAAGATGTAGCCATTATCGTGCGAGGCCTGAGGAAGAGCTATGGCGGGAGCCTTGTATTGGACGGGGTGAGCCTCGAGATACCTAGAGGTAGCATAGTGGGTATTGTGGGGCCTAATGGTTGTGGGAAGAGCACGCTCCTCCGCATCCTAGCTGGTGTCGAGGATTACGATGAGGGAGTAGTCGAGGTTAGGGGTAGGCCCGCGCTGGTCCCGCAGGAAACTATTCTCCTCCCCTGGAGGACTCTTAGGGGGAACATAATGCTCGCCGCCAAGATTAGGCGCGTGCCCAGGGAGGTTGCTGAGAAGAGGATGCTTGAGGCAGCGAGCATCCTCGGCCTCACTGATTATCTAAATATGTATCCAAGAGAGGTTAGTGGGGGGACAGCTAGGAAGGCTTCCATACTAATGGCGCTAGTACTGCTACCCGATATTCTGCTCCTCGACGAGCCCTTCACGGGGCTCGACAGGGATAGTATAGCTGCGCTGCAGGAGACCATCGCGCGCCTCCGCAGGGCGTACAAGCTCACAGTCGTAGTAGTCAGCCACATGCTCGACGAACTCTATAGCCTGAGCGAGAGGATATTCGTCATGAGTCACAGGCCTTCGAAGATAGTTAGGATAGAGGAGGGAGCGGGGTTACGCTTTAATCTTAGAGCGAGTAAGGGTTAGGTGCCCACAGGTGCGGGCGAGGTGCGCGCTAAACTCGTCGCAGCAGCACTAGTAATAGTGATCGTTCTAGTCGGGACAGGCCTGGCTCTACAGCACAGGGAGGAAACCCGGGTCCTAAAGGTCTTGAACTATAGCGAGTACATCGACCCGGAAGTCCTGAAAATGTTCGAAGAAGAGTACGGTGTCAAGATTGTATATGACGAGTACGAAGCTGCCGAGGAGGCCTGGGCCAAGCTGAGAGCCGGCGGAGGAGGGTACGACGTTATCATTACCGCCCATAGCTACGTGGGGCTAGCCGCAAAACAAGGACTACTCAAACCACTCGACAAGAGCCTGATACCCAACCTGAAGAATCTCGACCCTAGGATAGCTTCCCACCCAGCAGACCCAGAGCAGAAGTATGCTGTGCCCTACATGTGGGGCACTACGGGCATTGCATACGTGGGGTCGTGCGTGGCGGACACGCCTAGGACGTGGAGGGAGTTCCTGAGCCCCGACTATCTAAAGAACTACTCTGGCAGGGTGAGCCTTCTCAGCGAGTTCTCAGAGGTTGTTATGGCCTCGATGATAGCCCTAGGGTATGACCCGAGCAACAGGTCGCACTGGAACGAGGATGTTATGGGGCAGGTCGAGAGCCTCCTGCTAAAGGTGAAGCCTTATCTGGCGGGGTTCTACGGGGCAAGCCAGTACATGCCGGCTCTCAACACGAGTAGGATATGCCTGGCTCAGGCGTGGAATGGTGATGTGCTTGTGGTGCAGGAGGCAAACCCGAGTGTCTCCTTCGTGAACCCGGAGGACGGGGCTCTCCTCTGGGTCGACTACATGGTTATACCTAAGGACGCGAAGAATGTGGAGCTTGCCCACAAGTTCATAAACTTCCTCCTAAGGCCGGACATCGCTGCAATGAACGTTAAGTATGTCTGGTATGCGAGCTCGGTGAAGAAGAGCCTGCTAGTCAAGGTGGCGGAGGCTAACGGTGACGAAGAACTCCTAGATATACTCAATAACCCCCTCGTCTACCCGAGTAATGAGACCAACCTCATACCTAGCCCCGTGCTAGACGAAGAAATGTCGGCTATGGTAGAGACTGTCAGGCTGCACGTGCTAGGCACAGGCTAGCTATACCGGGTGGGGGGAGTGCCTGGCGTCCACGCCGAGGTCAGGGGTATCACGAAGAGGTATGGCAGGACCCTGGCGCTCGACAGTGTTGACCTTGTCATGCAAAGAGGGAGAATAACCACGCTCCTAGGCCCCTCCGGGTGCGGTAAGACTACTATGCTGAAGATCATCGCCGGTATAGAGAAGCCCGATAAGGGCACAGTAGTTTTCGACGGTAGGGACGTCACATTCCTCCCCCCGGAGAAGAGGAATATAGGCTTCGTGTTCCAAGACCTAGCCCTCTTCCCCCACATGAGCGTCTTCGATAACGTAGCGTTCGGCCTCAGAGTCCGTGGCTATAGTAAGAGCGAGATACGGAGGCGGGTGCGAGATATCCTCGAGCTGGTAGGGCTCGATCCGGAGGTATACGGGGATAGGCGCGTGACGCAGTTGAGCGGCGGCCAGCAGCAGAGGGTCGCAATAGCTAGGGCCCTAGTGTTCGAGCCGAGCATGCTCCTGCTAGACGAGCCCTTCGCCCACTTAGACTATAAGGTGAAGATGAGGCTCCTCTCAGAGCTACGCCGTATACAGAGGGAGACGGGCGCTACGATCGTGTATGTGACGCATGACCAGGAGGAAGCAATGCTCGTGAGCCATACAATAGCCATTATGAGGGCTGGCCGTGTAGTGCAGGTCGGTCCTCCCGAGGAGGTGTATGAGAGGCCTTCTAGCACGTTCGTGGCTAGCTTTTTCGGGGAGGCAAACATAATTCCTCTCGAAGGCGGGAGGCGGCACGTTATCGTCAGGCCCGAGTATGTGAGGCTCGGCCCCCCAACCAATGGAGGATTAAAGGGTGTCGTGGTCGACGTAGTTTTCCAGGGAGCATTCTACAGGGTCGAGGTTCAAGCCCCGCAAGCGTCCATAGTCGCGATTGTCCCTAAGAACGGCGTGCACCCAAGGCCTGGCGATAGGGTTAGCATAGCCTGGGACGAGGATAAAGCGTTGGTGGTGGAAGAGTGAGCTGGCTAGCTAGCCTACCCCTAATATTGTTCCTAGTAGTGTTCTTCTACGCGCCCTTCGCTGTTCTAGCATACTATAGCGTGCAAACGGATCACGGGCTCGGTTTCGATAACTATCTCGCTCTCGTCACCGATAGGACCTACATTATGGTAGCGGCCAAGAGCCTGCTGCTAGCGGGAGAGGTGACGGTCGCAACACTACTCCTATCCCTGCCGCTGGTCATATACATTTCCGTGCACGCGAGTAGTAGGGAGAGGACGGCCATACTAGGCCTCGTGATCATACCGTTCTGGATCGACGTTCTCCTAAGAGCAATCGCCCTAAGAACAGTTCTTGAGTCAATCGGCGTGAGGGAAGGCTACGCGGCCATGCTTGCTGGCATGGTATACGAGATGCTTCCCCTAATGATATTACCTATGTATGCCTCATCGAGAAGGGTAACCCGGAGCATTATAGACGCGGCGCGCACAGCGGGTGCGGGGTGGGGGACGGTAGTCGCTAGGATTGTTCTACCCCTCCTAGCGCCGGGCATAGTAGCGGGGAGCCTCCTAGTAATGCTCATGAGCCTCACTGAGTTTGTCATACCAGCGCTCCTAGGAGGTGTTAGCGGTTTCACGCTGGGCAGCCTCATTTATCATGTGTTCCTAAGCAGCGGTCTCTGGGGTGTGGGTGCGGCTCTTACCGTGGTCGTTGTGCTTGTGCTTGGCATTATGAGCGCGGTAGCAGCTAGCAGGGTGGGTGGTGGCCTTGAGCCGTAGGGTTCTCCGCGCCTATACTTGGGCGGTTATCGCACTGCTCTACATACCATTAATTCTCACCATAATATATAGCTTTAGTAATGCTCGTTACTTCGGGGAATGGGGAGGGTTCACCCTCCGCTGGTACAAGCTAATGCTGAGCGACCCTGAGCTGTGGAGAGCCGCGACAAACAGCCTAGTCGTGGCAGCCCTTAGCGCAGTCATATCAGTCCTACTAGCTCTCCCCCTAGCCCTCTCCCTCCCCGGGAAAGCGAGGGCGGCCGCGGAGGCCCTCATATATCCCCCGCTAATCATCCCGGAGATAACTGAGGCCGTCGCTCTCATGACCTTCTTCGTCTGGATAGGGTTCCCTCTAGGCATGGTTAGCGTCCTAATAGGCCACACCGCATTCAACGTCGCGTACGCCTACCTCGTCCTCAAGCCGGGAACACACGGTGTGAGGAGGCTCGAGGAAGCTGCTAGGAGCCTCGGAGCGACTAGGCTGCAAGCCGTCGCTCTAGTCGTGGCCCCCGTCCTCCTACCCACAATACTCGCGGCGGGCGCTCTAGCATTCATTATGAGCTTCACAGACTTCACGAAGACACTCTTCACCGCCGGTCCGGGCTTCGACACTCTAACAGTTCTCATATGGAACAGGGCTAGGAGGCCCGGCCTCACACCCTATACTAGTCAGCCCTACCTAGCCGCGATAACCAGTGTGCTCCTGCTAGCGAGTATTGCTGTGCTAGCGGTCTGGCTGGTGAAGAGAGGGGAGGCTAGTCGAGGAGCCTAGGGAGACTCTTGGTGTAGGGGGGATACGCGATTCCTTTCTCGGTCACTATACCGGTTATGTATCTCGGGGGAGTGATGTCGAAGCTCGGGTTGAACACGTCGACGTCTGGGAGCGTTAGGGGGTAGCGGCCGAGCACCGTTCTGACTTCGTCGGGGTCCCTCACCTCTATCACTATATCCTCGGGGTTGTAGGTCTTCTGTATCGTGCTGGTCGGGGCCGCCACGTAGAACGGCTTGTCATTGTCGAACGCGGCTAGCGCAACCATGTAAGTGCCTATCTTATTCGCGGTGTGGCCGGTGAGGATTATCCTGTCAGCCCCAACGATCGCGAGATCAGCCATGCCTCTCATGAATACTAGGCCAGGCATGCCGTCGGTTATTAGGGTGAAGGGTATACCCTCCTTCTTAAGCTCCCACACGTTAAGCCTGGCTCCCTGGAGGATCGGCCTAGTCTCCGTTGTTATGACCCTTATCTTTTTGCCCTCATACCAGGCGTACCGTATTATGCCCAGGGCGGTGCCGAACCCGCTGGTTGCGAGAGCTCCAGTATTGCAGTGTGTGAGTATGACGTCTCCATTGTCTATGAGCTTATTCCCGTGCCTCCCGATGGCAATGTTGCTCTCGACGTCCTCTACGTGTATAGTTCCAGCCTCGTCGAGGACTGCCTCCCTCACGCGGTCGGCGTCCCCCTTCTCCGCCTCCTTCCTAGCCCTGTTCATGACCCTGTCAAGCGCCCAGAACAGGTTGTAGGCGGTCGGTCTAGTGTTTCGAAGGGTCTCGTAGGCTTTTTCGAGGTCTCTCATGAGGTCCTCAACAGTCTTTGCACCACTATAGATAGCGGCTAGCGCCATCCCGTAGGCCGCGCTAACACCTATGGCAGGGGCACCGCGAATCTCCAGGGTCTTGATCGCTCTCGCCACCCTATTGTAGTCCTTGGTGCGCCTGTAGACCTCTTCGAAGGGGAGCAGTCTCGTGTCTAGCCACACGAACTCCCCCTTCTCCTCGTCCCAGTATAGGCTCTTGACTTTGAGATACTCCTCGTAGGCCTCCAGCCTCCTAAGGCTAGGAGCGGACACAACCATCCTACAACGCACCCCCTTACTGCGCGGATAGGATAAGCAGTGCTACACGGGATAATAGTTGTTAGCGGGAAAGAAGCCTAGAAGTACTCCTCCTCTTCCGCCAGCTTCTCCATTATCTTGCCCCTAGCAAAGTACAGGCCCGCTATTACGCCGCCGAGCCCTATGAGGCCTATGATGAGTATGCTGTACCTCTTCACTATTGTCAGCGGCTTCGGCTGGAGGGACACGGTAGTCTCGGACTGTGTCGGCAGGTACAGGCTGCTAATAGCCTGCTTGTATCCCTTCGCCGTAACGGTTACCGTGTAAGGCCCGTATACGCTTGAGAACTTGAACGTCCCCGCATCATTAGTTACGCCGCTAGCCACTATCATGCCCTTGAGATTCTTGACAACAACTAGCGCGCCGGGTAGTGGCACGCCTCTGTCGTCCGTAACTATTACTGTCGCCGTGAAAGTCTTCGGCTCCAACGTTATTGTTACCTCAGTATTCTTGCTCACTAGAACAGTCTTCGGCTGCGGATCGACGAAGTAGCTGTCGGGGCCTCCCTTGACCGTTATCGTGTAGACACCGTAGGGCACCCTAGCGGCTAGCGTGCCATTCGTAACCTTCTCCTCTATCGGCAGGCCGTACTCGCTCGCCGGGTACCCGCTCCTCTCAATAGTGACCGTGAAGGGGAAGGCTGCCGGGCCTCCCGCTATAGGGTCGACTAGGACTACTTTCAGCAGGAATATTCTTGGAAGAGCCGTTATAGTGTCTGTCGTGGGGCCACTCCTAGTTATAGTTATAGTGGCTCTGGTAATGTTTATCGGCGCGTCCTCTGGAGGCACGATTATGATTTCGTGAACCCCGATTCTTAGGCCCCTGGCAGGCACTATCTTGCCTTGGATCAGCATTGCGGGCACAGTCTCGCCCGTCTGAGTGTGGACTATGGTTATTGTTGTGTTCGGAACCGTAACCGGGTTACCGTCGATATCTACCAGGTTTATGGTCGCGGTTATCCTAACTGGTTCCAGAACTATTACTAGAGCCTTCGGAGAGTCAATAGTTACCTCCTCAGTGTGAGGCTCGTAGTAGTCGCTTGAAACAGTGATAGTGTAGTTTCCAGGCACAAGGCGGGCGGAGGCGGTGCCGTTCGAGGCTTCGATGCTTATCGATCCGCTACCGAACGGGCCGAGGTAGCTCAGGAGTATGCGCGCCTTCCCGTACGCGTTAGTTATGAGGTCAGCGTCCATAAGGCGTAGCTCAACGTTGTATGCTGGCGGAGTAACTTTTAGTTCTATCACACCTGCGGGGGCCGGCTCTATGGTTATCTCGCCCAGGCTCACGTTAGTGCCGAGAGCCTTGTTCACCAGGTAAACACTGTACTTCCCTATCCTCAGGGAGCCGGTAGCCGCGCCGGTCTCGACAGGCAACACGATGGGCGACTCGGCTAGGTCCCAGTCGAGTGGGTATAGGAGCAGCTGGCCCGTGCTCACGCTACCGCTAATGTTCTCCACGGCCGAGACCTTGAGCGTGAAGGTGGCGGGAGCTGTTATCGGGGTTAGGTTCAGCGTCACGCTAACATCTTTGCCTGTGAGAGTTAGGGTTAGGTTAGCCGGGAGATACCTATTCTTCTTAATTAGGAGCTGGTACGAGCCGCTTGGGAGGCGAAGCACTGCCGGTCCGGGCAGGATAACGCTCGCCCCGAGGGCCTCCCCATTGTAGCTGGTGATCGTGAGAGTATAGTTCTTAACGTAGGGGTCGACTAGTCCCGTGTCTATGACGGATAGGCTGACGTTAGTAGGTGCGGGGTCCAAGAGTATCGTTAGCTGTAGAACCGCCTCGGGAGAGATCTGTACTAGAGACCGGTACTCCGGGTATCCGGGGGCTGAGACCACTAGCATGTACGTCCCGGTCCGTACTCCCTGTAGTGTGAAGAGTCCCTCGGCGGATGTGTTACCCCTTATTGTTACATTGTAGACCGACCGCAACAGATCATCGTATGGCACGAGCTCCACGCTCGCGCCGGGGACAGGGGTTGAGGGCAGGCTCAGCTTGGTTCCTCCCAGTACGGCTACGGTCTCGTTTGCAATTACGCTGAGGTCGATCCCTCCCAGGATAGGTGTTAGGCTGAACGTGGCGACAATTGAGGACCCGCCTGTGAGGTCAATTGTAGCTTCCTCGCTGTAGTACCTCCCAGGATAGGAGGCCCTCACACTATAGACTCCTGCCGGTAGGCTAGCGTTTAGACTCCCATTTGCTAGAGTGATTATCAGGGTCTTCTCGACACCGGGCGACAGGCGAGTTAGCACTAGGGTCGAGTTCGGTATGGGCACGCTCGTGTCAGAGTCTAGGACTGATACCCGGAGCTGCCCTGTCTGGGGAAGCACGGGCTCGGTTATTAGTGAGTCTCCGACTATCTCGACATTTTCATCGACAAGCCTCTGGACGTACTTGCTAGTCACCGTTATAGTGTAGATGCCTTGTCTAACGTGGAAGACAGCTATACCGCTACTATCGGTGACCCCGGTAATGTTGCCTGCAGGAACTGCTGGCTCGACTAGCTTCAGCTGTACTAGAGCGCCCTGGACGGGGCCCTCTGTAAGGTTCCCGGCAGTGGGAGCATACGCGACTTGGACTCGAACAGTGGCCATCGCCGGCTGCATATATACGGTCTCGAGTATTGTGCTTTCAGCTATCTCGATGTTCTCAGTATACGTTTCATAGTATGTCGCTTTAGCCGTGATCTTGTAGACTCCGTAGGGGACCTCGATAGTGATTATGCTCCTGTTCCCCGTGTTAAAGGTATAGTTACCTGTCCACGTCGACCCTAGATAGCTCAGCGTGACGGTAACGTTCTTGATACCGTAGAGGGTGAACTGCTCGTCCTTGAAGTAAAGGGTTAGCATACTCGTCTTCAAGTCGAGCGTCACGGTCTGAGCCGTGTTGTTGCCGAGGTATACCGACATTGCCTTCTCCTGCGTGTAGGGGTGGCTCACTATAACTCTGTAAACGCCGTAGCGCAGGCCAGTGGCTATCTTGCCGTCGCTCCCGGTATATAGTGTGAGGCGCACCATTCCCGGGACTGGCCAGACCATCGTTATGTTAACCTGTGCTCCCGCGGAGGGGCCGCTGCCTATCGATAGGCCTGTGGGATCGTTCTGGAACACCTGGAGACTATACTGGTACACCTCTGCATCTAATCCGATGTTCAGAGTTATGGGGGCCCCCTCGACACTGAAGGACACAGTCCTCGTTATGTAGTGTGGGGCGGACACCTCGGCTACATAGCTTCCCCGTGGGAGGAAGTAGTAGTCGCCCTCTCCTGTAATCTGTAGGTCTACGCTTTCCCCATTCACGTTGTAAACGACTCGTGCGACAGCGTTGCTCATGTAGAGTGGGACCCCGTAGGTTGCTGTCTGGTTATCGTAGACGTTGAACGTTACCTTGTAGAGTATGGGGTTCATCGGTAGGTTCAGCGTGGAGGGCCCGTACAGGCTCGTGTAGCCGATAGAGGTCAGGTACCCGTCTAGCGACCCCTTAACTTGGTATGATACACCCTCCCATATCAGGAGTACCGCCGTCCCGTTTTCGCTGGTTACTGATGACACGTTCAGGGGCTTGGGGATGAAGCCAAGGTTCTCATCGTAGACGTATGGCACTGCAGTCAGGTTCACATTCTTCTTAGGCCCTCTGAGAAGGTAGTAGCCTGGGTCCCTCTTAGGATCTCCAATACTTGACGGGGTGTAGGCCCGCACGAGATACTCTCGGAGCCCAACAACTATCGTGTCAATTACGCTCTGGTTAATCTCGTATGTCTTCTCGAGCGACCCTATGCTTGGAATAGTTAAGTTGAGAGTGTGCTCGCCGGCTGGGAGATAGTAGATTAGGCTCCCATTGCTGGGCCTCGCGAGCGCTACAGGAACGTTGCCGTCCAGGATGACTCCCACACTATTGTTCGACGCATTGAGGTATGATACTGAGCCGTTGAGGCTCGTGCGAGTTATGTTAATATTGACCGCTAGCCTGTACAGCCTGACCTCGGGATCATACATAACCCCGACGCTCAGCATGCCCGGAGCGATAGCTACTAGGTAGCCGGGTAGATCGGCCGCGACAACCAGATTCGTAAACCCTGTCTCTACGCCCGTATAGCCTGGCCCGCCTCTCCACAGCGGGGTCCAATTGGGCGTCTCTATTAGCTGCATAAGGCCCGAGGAGCTGGAGGCTAGGAGATACGATCCTGCGGGGTCGACGGATAAGCTAGTAACGGGTGCAGTGTCGAGCATGTAGGCGTGGGCCGCAACGTACCTCTCCTGGTCAGCAAGCCAGACGAGCTCGACAATATACCCGCTCGCCGCGCCCACGTAGATCTTGTCAGCATCGGGCATTATCGCGGGCATAGCGCTAGGGCTAGAACCTAGGTATACCTCCTCGTAGTACCCCGAGCCGAAACTAATGGGAAGAAGGTTTCTGTCGAGCACGTACAATATTGCTCTATCGTTAGTGTAGGCAATCAGCAAGTATTCCCCGCCTTCGGGCCATCCCTCCGGTTTAACCGCTGGTTTGTATATGTAGAACTCGTTGATAGAGGTCTCCGGGAGCGGCAGGTATGTGAGCCATAGTACGCCTCCCAGGCTGGGAGGACTGTTGAGGTTATCGGCACTTACTACTGTTAAGTTGATAACCAGGAACTTCATCATATTAACATTTAGTAGGGTGACTCCTTGCTCCTCCGCGATTGTCTCGAGATCGTAATCCCCTGTAACATAGAAGTGAGCTGTCAGCATGCCTAGGTATGTGGAGCTTCCGGGCTGCACGAAGATGCTCGTGCTAGTAGTGTACCAGTCCACAGTCCTAGTGTTATTGACTGTGTCAATAGTCTCGACCCTGTATATGATTGTGAGCGTGTAACCGCCCGGTGGCAAGGACACGCTGTAGTCGGGGCCTCCGCTTGTGAAAGTGAAATCATATACGACAAGGCCGTTAGGGGCCGAGAAGAGGAAGTAAGTTGTGGCCGTTACTGTTTTGTTGCCCTTGTTGAATACTCCGCTGAGCGCGGGCTCGTCAGTGTTGTTGTACCTGTTGTAGTAGTACAGGGTTAGGCTGACGTTCCCCTTGTAGCTATTCTTTAGATTTGTTATTGGGAGCATGGAGAGGTTCCCAGCGCTCCACGTTCCGTCTGGGGCAAGCTCGAGGGTTGGAACTACACCGCCTACGCTCATCACGGGTAAGCTAGCGAGTGCAGCGTCGTGGGCCGAGGGGCCTATCTCGAGCCAGTAGGGTTCTCCCACGGTGAAGATATATGCGTATCCATCCTTGTCTACGGCCACTAGCTTCGAGTCCGGCCCATTAGTTTCGAGCATGGATGCTACGGGGCTCTTTCTGGAGGCCGTGTAGTAGGTGAGCTTCTCCTCCGGGTTCGAGGCGTTAACCACAAGTATCTCGCCAGAGTCCTGGGCAAATCCGTACCAGTTGGGCCTACTAGTATTATCAACGAATATTATCCTATTGTTGCCTACTAGGGAGCCGGACGATACCTCAAATACTTCTCGGGTAGCCGGGTCTATGCCTAGGACGGCGTAGCTTCCCTGACTAGTTAGGAGGAGCGTGTTTACACCTGGGATTAGTAGCCCGTTCGAGATATTTGAGATTCCAAGCTTGTCAAGCCGGTACTCTAGGAGGTTGTACACGTTTGTTAGGCTACCCTCTAGTGTTATTGTGGCCTGGCTGGGAGCTACCTGGCTTGCGTGGTACTGGGGAGTTAAGATAGAGAGGAATAGCATGAACATTATTATTGGAAGTATAAGGCGTTTAGCCACTCTGCTCCCCTCCCGGGTCTTGCGCGTTGTGAAGCGCATCCTCTCGACTCTCATATTGTATAGAGTCCATTATAAGGTTGGTCTCAATATAACAAGAAAAAATTGTCCTTATTAGTACACTTGCTTGCATAGATATAACCCCCGAAGCGCGTAACCAATAGGCCGGGCAACTAGGTACTGTAGCCCACAACCGTCCCACGGGGATGGTTAGTAATGGTTAAGCTCAAGATTAAGCTTCCCTGGAGAAAAAGAAAGAGCGAGACACCGCCGCCTTCTCCTCATGAGGAAAGCGTGACCGACCTGGATAGTCTCGCGTATGAGAGGCTAGTGAGCCTAAGGGCCGAGTACAAGATCCTTGAGAGCTATCCCCTGGTGAACCCGTGGGCAAGGGCACTGATCCTAGAGAGGAAGAGTGACGGGAGCCTTCTCTACTATGTCGACGAAATACCTATGACTCCCGAAGAGGAGAAGCTCTACAAGAAGATCAACGATATCCTCTACTGGGAGCTCGAGCCTCCCCCCAAGGATAAGGATCCCAAGGAGCACTTCAGGGAGCAGGCATCCCAGATAATCAGGAAGTTCAGGCTAAGGTTCAGCCAGACTATACACCCGAGCATTAGCTGGCAGAAGCTCGAGTACTATATTAACAGGGATAACATAGAGTATGGCCCGATCACCCCGCTGATGAAGGATCCGGCGATAGAGGATATATCCTGTGATGGTGTTGGCAAGCCGATCTACGTGTGGCACCAGAAGTATGAGAGCATCCCCACTAACATTAAGTTCACCGACGAGGAGAAGCTTGACGAGATCATAGTAAAGCTCGCGCATAAGGCTGGCAAGCACGTCAGCGTGGCATTCCCCATAATAGACGCGATCCTCCCAGAGGGCCACAGGCTCGCCGCGACCTACAAGAGAGAGGTCAGCAGGGACGGGAGCACGTTCACCATAAGGAAGTTCAGAGAGAAGCCCCTCAGCATCGTAGACCTGATACTCGGAGGAACGGTCAGCACGAAACTGGCAGCATACTTCTGGAAGGTTATGGAGTTCAACATGACAGGCCTCATAATGGGCGTCACGGGCGCCGGTAAGACTACCCTCCTAAACGCGCTCGCCACTCTGCTCAGGCCCACGATAAAGATAGTCACTATAGAGGACACGCCCGAGCTCAAGCTAACCCACGAGAACTGGGTCCAGCTCTACTCGAGGCCCAGCTACGGGTTCGAGGGGAAGATGGGAGAGATAACGCTCTACGACCTGGTAAGGGTCAGCCTAAGGTATAGGCCCGATGTCATAATAGTTGGTGAGGTAAGAGGCGAGGAGGCGAAAGTCCTCTTCCAAGCTATAGCCACGGGGCACGGAGGCATAACTACTATACACGCGGAGAACATTGACGCGGCAGTTAAGAGGCTCACGAGCCCTCCAATGGATATTCCTCCAGGCTACATCCCTCTGGTTAACTTCGCGATCTCGATCAAGAGGGTGAGACTGCCCGACACGCAGAGGCCCGCTAGGAGGGTCACAGAGGTCTGGGAGATAAGAGACTATGACGACTACAACGTCGTCGCTAGGTGGAACGCGGCTAGCAGAGAGCACTACGTGTACCTCGAGGACAGCATCCTCCTCCCGAGAATAGCCGAGATGACCGGCAAGAGCTTTGACGACGTCATGGAGGACGTAGAAAACAGGGAGAAGGTGCTGCGCTGGATGGCTTACAGGAGGATAACCGCCTACAACCAGGTCGCCAGCATAATAAACGAGTACTACAGGAGGCCCATGAGCCTTCTCAGCAAGGTCGAGAAGGAGCTGCCCAGGTTCGAGAGCTACACCTAGCCAGAGGGATCCGAGCGTGCTGGGGAAGAGGCTGAAGAAGCTCTTCAAGAGGGGGCCCCGCGAGGCCGTCTACAGGCCTCCCAAGCGCAAGGTCTCCCTAACAGACCTGGTCGACTTCCTAGCAATAACATATCTCGGCAAGTACGCTGACAGGCTGGTCAAAGCCTTCGACATGGAGAGCCAGCTCGCGCAGGCCGGGATCAAGACGTATCCTATGCTCTACATGGCGAGAGCCCTATTCTACACGGCGTTCAGCCTCCTAGTGAGCCTATACTTCATCCTAGTGGTCGGCGTGAGCCCCCTCCCCCTAGCGGCGAAGGCAATACTCATAATAGTACTGTTCCTCGTGCCAGTCTTCGTCTTCACCGGGTTCCTAGCCTACCCCGCCGCCAAGAGGGAGGAGAGGAAGAGCGGCGTCGAGACAGAGCTGCCCTTCTTCGCCGCCTACCTAACAACAATGGCTAGAGCCGGAGTGAGCATTGCGAGGGTCATCGAAAGAGTGAGCGAGCTCCGAATCTTCGACGCTATGAGGCGGGAGGCCAAGGAGATACTGGCCAGTATACGCCTCATGGGAAAGAGCCCCCTAGACGCGGTCGAGGATAACGCTCTAACACACCCGAGCTCCCTCTACAGGGACTTCATGCTAGGCTACGCCACCAGTGTGAAGACTGGGGGAGACGTCCTCCACTACCTCGAGATCAGGACCCAGGACATATTCACGAGCAGGATGAACCAGATGAAGCTGATAGCGGAGAGAATGAGCATGTTCACAGAGGTCTACGTCACAGTAAGCGTAATAATGACGCTGGTATTCTACATATTCTTCACCATAAAGGCGATAATCCCCGTGGGAGGGCAGGCCGGTGGTGTAGCCCAGATAGCCCTCTTCAGCTTCGTATTCCTCCCCATGCTAACCTTCCTACTACTATGGCTAATACACTCGAGCCAGCCAAAATCGCCTATCAAGTATAACGCTCCCTACGCGGCCCTCCTCTTCATAGGGGCCCCAAGCGCCCTAGTAGTGTTCCCAGTACTATTCTACGCGACCGGAGCCGCGGGCCTGCTACGCGGGGAGGCGATTAGCTACGGGAAAATAATGGGGTTCGCCCTAAGCCTGGGCGCAAGCCTGATAGTCCTAAGCCTCCCCTCAACAGTGATCTACCTCCGCTACGTGAGGAAGACCCGTGGCCTGAGCGACGCGGTCGCGAGCTTCCTCAGGGACCTGACAGAGGTGAGGAAGACCGGGCTAAGCCCCGAGAAGAGTATCCTCGTCGTCACCGCGAGGGACTACGGACCGCTTAACCCGATAACCAAGAGGATACACGTCGCGCTAACACTAGGCCTAGACCTAGAGAAGGCGGTCCGCCGCGCCCTCCGAGGCTACAGGGACTGGCTCCTACTAGCAAACTTCCGGTTCCTCGTCGACAGCATAAGCGTGGGAGGCGGAAGCCCGGAGACGCTGGAGAGCATAGCGAGGTACGCGTACAACCTAACAGAGCTGGACAAGGAGTTCCGCAAGAGGCTAAGAAGCTACATAATGATGCCATACATGGGCGCAATACTAGTGGCTGCGAGCAGCATACTAGTCCTAAGCTTCACAGCCAAGAGCATATTCCTCTCGGGAGGCGGCGGACCGGCCGGCGGCCTAAAGGGAGGAGGAATAACCCCGGAGGACATGGCCAGGGTAGCACTCCTACTAAGCCTGGGCGCAATACTAAACTCGTATCTAATGGGAATAGTAGCCGGCAAGATACAGGATGGAAGAATAGCGGCGGGCTTCCTACACGGAATACTACTAGTCATAATAACAATCATAACAGTAGCGGTAACACTCAAGGGAGTACCCCTAGAAGCACAAACAGCTCAGGCAAAACTAGCCCAGACAATAGCGCTCCTAGCCAGAAACCCCCCACCCCTACCCTAGCTCTCGGCGGAGAAGCATGAGCATTTTTATGGGGCCACTTCTTAAAGACTAAGTAGACAACCCCCAAACAAGGGGGTGAACAAGGCGATGAAGGCGAGGAAGGGTATAAGCCCCGTAATCGCGACCGTAATCATCGTAGCGGTCGCGATCGCAATCTCAATAGCCGTAGCAGGATGGCTATTCGGCCTCTGGAGCGGCCTAGCAGGCGGCAGCCCACAGATCCAGATAAGCTCAGCCACAGTCTATGAGGACGGTACAGTAGAGATGTACGTTGTAAACAGCGGGAGCGGAGCTGACAAGATAATCAAGGTAACACTCAATACTGGGACCAACACCTACACTCTCCAGCCAAACACAACCGAGATACCTGCTAACTTTAAGGGATGGGTAACGGCAACACCTCCGCAGGGTACCACGATCACTCTGACGCCCGGACAGACCGTATCAATAACTGTAACATTCGAGAAGAGCGGCGACGTTCCTCTACAGGCAGTAGTGAAGGCCGGAACCGCCGGCTAACCCTCCTGATTAATTATTATTTTTTATCATAGAATAGTCTATAGGTATTTATCTTTCCTAGTGAAATCCTATGTTTCTCCATGGGTGTTCGCGGCTTTGCAGAGGCGTGGTGTTGAGAATGTCATATCGCTTGTCGTTTTGGTTAGTGTTGTTGTTGTTCTGAGTATTGTTGCTGCTAGGTGGATTATGAGCAGTGTGCAGACTACTGAGCAGGCGTTTATTGTGCAGCCTAAGGTCTTCGTTTATAATAAGACTCTGGTTAGTGGTAGTGCTCCGGAGCTTTATTTGCATGTTTCTAATGAGGGTAATAGGGAGGCAGTCATTGTTATGGTTGAGATAAGGACTGATAATGGGTCGTGGGTTAATAAGAGTAGGATTGTTGTTCCTGCTGGTAGTGAGGATACTATTGTTATTAAGAATTGGGAGTGGGTCGGTTCTGGTAGTCCCCCGGTTCTTCATAAGGGGGATAAGTTGAGGGTCGTGGTTTATACGGAGAGGTATGGGCCTCTGTTTTTCGATGTGATTGTATCTTAATCCCCTGTTGCGGGCTTGGTATTGGGCTGGTGGTGGTAGTGCCGCTTCCGAGGGCTGAGGGTAAGTTTGTTGAGGCTTGGGATGCGCTGAGCCAGGTGCGGGATGGTAGTGTTGTTGTGATTAGCGGTTTCAATATGAGTTTGACGCCGGAGTACTTGATTCAGGGGTTGTACCAGCTGTATCGGAGTACTGGGCATCCTAGGAACCTTTTCATTATTAGTGACACGTTCCCGGGTAGTCCCGGGCGGGGTCTTGATTGGGTTGCTGAGCGCCTCTATAATGAGGAGGGGGCGGACCAGGAGTTTATTCGGGGCATGCTCGTCGCGTATTACGGGTGGAGTAAGTGGCTTCAGAGGCTCGCTGGGGAGGAGGGCTTCGAGGCTTATACTTGGCCTATTTGTGTGCTCGCCCACTGGCTGCGGGATGTTGGGGCTGGGAAGCCTGGCACGCTGAGTAAGGTGGGTATTGGGACCTTCTTGGATCCTAGGCAGGATGGTGGGGCTCTGAACGAGAGGGCTCGTAGGGCTCGGACGGCGCGTGTCAAGGTTGTGGATGTCGACGGGGAGGAGTACCTCTTCTACCAGGCCCCCACGCCGGACGTGGCGATAGTTAGGGGGAGCAGGGCGGACGACCACGGCAACATATCGCTCTGCGAGGAGGGAATCATAGGGCCTGTCCTCCAGATGGCTCAGGCCGTGAAGAGCAGGGGGAGGAGGGGCAAGGTAATAGTCCAGATACTCTACCCCGTGAGGAGCGGCAGCATAAACCCGAAGTGCGTAGTCATACCCGGACCGCTTGTTGACCACATAGTTAAGGCGCCGGAGGACAAGCACTGGCAGAGCGCCACGATAAAGTATGACCCGAGGATTAGCGGGCAGGTAAGCGTGCCCCTGGAGCACCTAGACGTGAGGGGTGTGCCGCTGGACGCGAGGAAGGTCATCGCTAGACGCGTCCTCCTAGAGATGCTCAACATCGCTCTCGAGAAGGGGACGGGCTACGCGATAGTGAACCTGGGCGTCGGGATACCGAGCCTCGTGAGCAACGTAGCGGCAGAGGAAGGCCTCGGAGAGGCGATAGTCGCCACAGTAGAGAGCGGGCCCTGGGGAGGCCTGGCCCTCCACGGGCCGGACTTCGGGGTAGCGATAAGCCCTAGAGCGATCATCCCGCTAATAGACCAGTTCAGCATATACGAGGGCGGAATTATTGACGCGGCAAGCCTCGGCTTCCTCCAGATAGACGAGGAGGGCAGCGTGAACGCTAGCATACTCCCCGGACGCCTGACCGGTCCGGGCGGGTTCCCCTGCATAAGCACCGGGGCGCCCCGCCTCTTCTTCGCGGGCATGTTCACAGCTGGCAAGAGAGATATCAGGGTGGAGCCAGGCAAGGGCATACGCATAGTTCAGGACGGGCCGATAATCAAGTTCGTTAAGAAGGTCTACAAGGTCCTCTACTGCCCATGCATAGGGAAAGACAAGGAGCACCTATACATTACTGAGAGGGCAGTGTTCAGGCTAAGAGACGGGGAGCTCTGGCTGGAGGAGATAGCGCCCGGGGTCGACCTCGAGAGGGATATCCTCGCGAAGATGGAGTTCCGGCCGAGGATTGGGAAGGTCAGGGAGATGGACAGGATACTGTTCAGCCCGACGAAGATGGGAGTCGCGGAAGAGTTCTACCGGGCACTCCGCCGCTAGCCCTCCTTGGAGGAGGTGGTTATGCTGGCGGCGAACTCCTCAACCATCACCCTATAGTCCTCTCCAATGTAGAGCGTTATAATGTATATCCCGTACTCCTCGTAGTAAGTGTCTCCGAAACTCTTATTGTCGTAGCTGACTAGGAAGAAGGGGATCCGGGCGACCCTCCTCCCGTCGACCTCCTCCACGACGCCCAGGCCCTCGAGCCAGTCAACAATCTCCCTCTCCTCGCCCTCCAGATCCCACTCCCGGTCGTCCCGGGTCACAACGAAGTCAGCACCACCCGTCGGGTCCCACTTCTCGACAGCCTCCCTAACGACGCCCTTCACAACGCCAGCCATATCGCCCTCGACAACCCGGGACTCAACAACCCTCCCGCGGACCGCCTCAACAACGAGCCACTTACCGCTCATACGGCTCACCCGCATACCCCAGGGATATACAGACCACTAAATAGGCCCGCCCACAGCGCCACATTGAGAAGGAGAGGGGTGCGCCCATAGAATGGCTAGGCGTAGGAGGCAGTGGCCGGTACAAGCGAAGATCTACTGGTGCGACGAGACAAACACGCCCATGACAGGCCCCGACTGCCCCGGAGGCGGGAGGGCTAGGCTCCTTAGGCTCACCGAGCCCGGGGACGCTAGGCCAGGCTTCGAGCATGACAGGAGGATCATCGAGAGCGGCTACAGGAGGGAGACGGGGAGCACAGCCGGCGTTGGGGAGCTCCTAGGCGAGGGCGTGCTCCTAGTTAACAAGGTCCCCTTCATGGACCTCATGTACGAGGTCGTCAGCCAGGGAAGCATAATAGCGAGGCCGTACTGGGACCCGGCGGAGAGGGGCTGGAGGCTCCGCTTCTCCCAGGCAGGCCTGCTGAGAGTGTGGCACAGGGAGCCCCTCCCGAGGCTGCCCGTGCCCGGAGGCCTGAGGGAGCTGCGGAGGAGGAGGGTGTTCCCCAACAGCCTGGGGCTACCGCCCGGATCGCAGGTAGCCCTGGCCGGTCCGGAGGGTGAGCCCCTCGGTATAGCATATGTGACCCGGGACGGCTCGAGGATAGGGGTGCACACCGTCTTCTGGAGGAGCGAGCCCCCGTGGAGGGCCCGCGGGAACACGACTTGGCAGGATGTTGTCGAGGCGAACGAGTACTACCTGTACTACTATAAGAGTAGGGCTATAAAGTTCATACACGTGATGAACGAGAAAGTCGGGAAGCCAGTCCTCGTAAGCTACAGCGGGGGCAAGGACAGCCTAGTATCGCTCCACCTCACCCTCGAGACAGGCATACGCCCCTACCTGCTCTTCAACAACACCGGCATAGAGATGCCCGAGACCGTCGAGACGGTCCGGCGGACCGCCGAGAAGTACGGCCTCGAGCTTCTAGTGGCGGACGCTGGGGACGCGTTCTGGCGGGCCGTGGAGAGGGTCGGACCGCCCGGGAAAGACTACAGGTGGTGCTGCAAAGTCACAAAGCTAGCGCCCCTGGCGAGGCTGCTGAGCGAGAGGTTCCCCGAGGGGGCGCTCAACGTTGTGGGCCAGCGCGCGTTCGAGAGCCTAGACAGGGCTCGCAGCCCGAGGGTGTGGAGGAACAGGTGGATACCCTTCATACTCAACATAAGCCCCATACAGGAGTGGACGCAGCTCCTCGTCTGGCTATACATATGGCGGGAGGGCCTCGAGTACAACCCCCTCTACGAGAGGGGCTTCGACAGGATAGGATGCTTCATGTGCCCCGCCGCCTTCAGCGCCGAGTACGAGTTCGTCCGCGAGACGAGGCCCGAGCTGTGGAGGAGGTGGGAGAGCGTTCTCGAGCGCTGGGCGGACCGGCTCGGCCTCAAGGGCAAGACTAGGGAGGCCTGGGTGAGAGGAGGCCTGTGGAGGTGGCTGACACCAGCGGTGCAGAAGCAGAGGCTAGCATACAGGCTGGGAGTGGAGCTCCCCGACTGGAGGGAGACCTATAGGAGGTGGCTGAAACCTTCCATAAAGGCCTCCAGGGCCGAGCCCTCCTGGGAGGCGGAGCTCGAAGGCTCCTTCAGCCCGGAGAGCCTCGAAGACCAGTACACAGTCCTAGGCGCCTTCCGGGTCGCCGAGAGGAGCGGCGACAGGATAGTCCTCGAGAGCGCGGCGCGGGCTAGAGTAGTGCTCGAGCCCGGCAGGATACGCGTCGAGGGAGCGCGGGGCGTGCTAGGGAGGGAGCTGCTCCTAGACGCGCTCAAGCTCGCATTCCGCTGGACCCACTGCGCCGGCTGCAAGGCGTGCGAGACCAGCTGCCCGACAGGCGCGATAAGAGTCCTCAAAGAGGGAGACAAGTACAGGCCTGTCGTCAACAGTGAGACCTGCATACACTGCAAGCTATGCCTCGACAACTGCCCTCTCGCAGACGTCACAGCAGAGAGAATATACAGCGCGCTCATCCTCGGAGAGCCCACAGCGTGGAGGAGGCAGGGCAGGAGGACGCACGAGAGCGTCGTGCAGAGATACCTAAAGCTCAAGGGGTACGAGATACCCGAGGACACCGCGAGAATCCTAGAGGCAGACGCCCTATCGGAGACAGCGGCGTTCCTGGATATGGAAAAGACCGATAAATAGGGGACCCCTCCAGAATGTTACGAGAACAGATACAATAAGCTACCGACGGATCGAGCTGGTGACCGCGGATGCAGGGCGAGGCGGAGAGGCTAGCGGAGAAGTTCTGCGTGGACGAGTACACCGACTACTCGATATACAAGTACTTGGCGAGCCAGGAGAGGAGGCCCGAGCTAAGGAGAATACTCGAAGAGCTAGCGCGCGACGAGTGGGAGCACTACCTGTTCTGGAAGAGGATTCTCGGGAGGGACTGCAGGGTCGAGGTCGGCAGGGGGAAGCTCCGCCTCATACTATTGATGAGGAAGATCTTCGGCCTCACGTTCACCCTCAAGTTCCTTGAGAGGCACGAGGAGGAGGTTATCCAGGAGTACAAGAACTACTTGAAGTATCTCGAGGGCGAGGAGAGGAGGAGGCTGGAAGAGATAATCCACGACGAGGAGAAGCATGAGAACGAGCTCATAGGAAGCATAGAAGAGACAATAGTGAAGTACCTGAGCTTCATAGTGCTTGGACTCGCAGACGCGATAGTAGAGATAACTGGCGTGCACGCGGGCTTCCTAGGAGTTACGAGTAAGACCGTGATGGCTGGTATAGCAGGCCTAGTCGTGGGCCTAAGCGCCGCGATAAGCATGGCGAGCGCCGCATATATCCAGGCCAAGAGCGACCCGACGAGGGACCCAGCTAAGAGCGCCCTTATGACTGGCCTAGGCTATCTCGGAGCAGTAATACTCCTGGCAGCCCCATACTTCATAGTCACAAGCATGCTCATAGCGTTCCTCCTAAGCCTGGCAGCCGGAATCGGTCTCATAGGGCTCTTCACATTCTACAGCAGCATAGTGTTCGACAGGCCCTTCGCGAGAGAGTTCACCGAGAGCACGCTCCTCATGCTAGGGACAGCGCTAGCGTCATACTTGTTCGGAGAGGCCCTAGGCCGCCACTTCGGGCTACGCCCAGAATAAGGGGTGTGCTCATTGAGTGTCATTGACCCGGTGCCAGCGGTCGTCGGCCTCTTCGCCGGCTTCATAGGGAGCCTCCTCGGCGTCGGCGGAGGAAGCATAATAACGCCTCTCCTAGTCGCGATGGGCTACGATATAAAGACTGTGATTCCCGCGAGCCTGCTGAGCATTGTTGGCACGAGCCTCGGAGGCCTCGACGTATACCATCGGGAAGGCCTCATAGACTACCGGACCGCTCTCCGCCTCGAGTCCAGCGCTATAATAGGCACTATGATAGGCGTGCACCTAGTACTCTCAGTGAGGCCGATCGTCCTCAAGGCCGCCCTATCCGCAGTCCTGATCTATGTCGGAGCGACTAGCCTTAGGAAGGCCTTCGCCTCGCAGGGAGAGGCCGATTATGGCGGGAAGCCTATGCTGGGGGGCGCTAGGGAGGCCCTCGGGATAGCCGCGGGCGTCGTCAAGGGGCTCGTGTCGAGCCTCGTAGGGGTTGGAGGCGGGATCATAGGAGTGCCAATACTTAACAGGATACTGGGCCTAGAGATGAGATCGGCCATAGCAACTAGCAAGATGCTTGTGGGTATAACCGCCGCGAGCGGAGCCTTAGGATACGTCCTCAAAGGCGCCCTAGACCCGTGCCTAGGCATAAGCCTTAGCCTAGGGACTATCGCCGGAGCAATAATGGGGAGCCACGTCGGGGTCAGGCTGAGTAACAGGGTGGCCATGATACTGTTCGCCGTGTTCCTAATCGTGATGAGCATTGTCATACTGGTCCGGTCCGGGTGAGAGAGTCGTGGGGCTGGCGGACTTCCTAGTGGGGAGGAGAGTCCTCTTCTACACGCTCCTCGCGCTATACGGTATTGGTATAGTGCTAAGGGGGAGGGCTTGCAGTCTAGCGGCCGCGCTAATCCCCCTAGTGCCCTTCACACTCGTACTCGCCCTCACAGTGGACTTTATCTTGAAGAGGGACTATGCCACTGCTCTAAGCGGCGTGGTGCTCCTAGCGTTCCTGGTGGGCTGGAGAATAATCTCATAGCCGCCCCTCCCCGAGGGGCCTCGGTCCGCAGGGAAGGGCTCACCACCCTCCAGGGGGCTCGCCTAGGCGTTGGCCTCTCACAGGCCCCCACCGGGGAGGGGCCTTATTACTGGGGTTGGCCGGGAGGGCTTATTCTCGGTTGCCCCACGCCCTTGTGTAGGCCAGCGGTATATACACCGCCTACATATATTGGTACGCAAAGAATAGATTATTGATACTCCAGGCCAAACTATTGCGTATGCATTAAAAGATTATACATGGAAATGCTTTTGCTCATACTTAAATTATTTAAACCCTGCACTTCCCTAGCATAACCACACGAATAATAGAGTATAAGATATGGGAGGTGTGAAAGAATGGCTGTACCCGTGAGTCTGAGCCAGGCCCTAAAGG
>WAOS01000004.1 GCA_015521185.1 Desulfurococcales archaeon
GTGGAAACACTCTCCCTTACAACCCCGAGAACCGCGTCCCGCGGCCCGGCCAGCTCGATCACAGGCCGCTGGGCCAGCTTCCCAGCTGCCGCCGCTACAGTAGCGCCCCAGCACTCGTAGCGGAGCGGACCGGCACTGCTGCAAGGAGCCACGAGTCTTCTCAGCTGCTCGTAAACGTCGCGGAGGGGAATCGGGGCCCCGGGCCTGCGAGGCCCGACGAGAGCGGCATAGACAGTGTCGCCTCCCGCAGGGAATGCCGGGCCGCCGGAGGCCCTCCTAACGTAGCCCCCGCCCGCGGGCAAATGGAGTATGCCGATCGCCCTCTTCTCCCAGGGCCAGGAATGCACTAGCAGGTACCACTCGTCGACTGCCGAGTGCAGCGCGACAGTCTCTACAGCGGCTAGGACCTCCTCCGGACCGGTGAGAGACGCCTCCAAAAGAACAGCATCCACCATGGGGCACCCCCTGCTAGGGCCTAGCAATCCTATCGAGAACGTGGACCGGCGGGATGTCTCGCAGCCTCCTCCCCGTGGCGGTCACAACAATAGCGTGCTCGTCCGGCAGGTACGACACGTCGACGCCTGCTGCCCGGGCGGACCGCGCGGGAGGGGGAGTCTCGTACTCCTCCAAGTAGTAGTACGCCTCAACAATGACCCCGTCAGGCCCCCAACCGATACGCAGCTTATCAGCGAGGAGATCACTACCCTCAAACGCGGCGAGCTCCATCTCCAGGAAGCCCCGGTCCGGGTCAAGGCTCAAATGCTCAAGCTCGAACCTTCCCCGAGCCCGAAGCACATCCAAAACCCTATCAACAATGCCCCGCTTAGCCTCAACACCATAAAAAACGAGCTCCTCAAACAAAGCCATAACCAAGTGCTCCCGCCTCACCCTCAAATCGCGGGCCCAAGCCTCAACATCCCCCGCATAACTCCCCAGAACATCCAACAACACGCCCAGAAGCCGGCCAACACTAACACCAAGCCTACCAGCAAGCCCCTCCGCACGCCTCAAAGACTCCTCGTCAACCTCAACCCTAACACTAGGCACACCACAACACCCACAACCCAGAGTACAAGGAAAACAGAATAAGGATTCACACCCAAACCCAAACGCCCTGGAGGGCCCGTAGCCTAGCCAGGACAAGGGCGCCGGCCTTCGGAGCCGGAGGTCCCGGGTTCAAATCCCGGCGGGCCCGCCATTTATAAATTCCCTATATAAGTCTTTCTCTTTTCTCAAGGCAAGGTTTTTATACCTAACCATGTGTTTCCAACTCATGGAGCTCCTGGAAACTCGGGGGTGAACATCACGAGTGATAATGCCAGGAGATGGTGGGAGAAGGTAGACATAAGCAGAATAGACCAGGAAACCAGACGCTCCCTCTTACTAAAACTCAAAGAGAAGTACCCTACAAGCGAGCTCCTAGCCTGCCTCGGTATAAAGAGTAGGGCTACACTAACAAAGTACCTGAAGTACGGGCGGAGGATACCAGACGAAGTCGTTGTCAAGATGCTTGAGAACTTGGAAGAGGAAGAGTTCTGGAGCCTGCTAAGCGGGCGGAGGAAGCTAGAGGCAATAGGCCTCATAGACAGCGAGACAGGGAAGGTTGATTATGAAGCGGTAATGGAGTTGTTGAAGCTCGCAATACGAGAGCCCATCCTGAAGAAGATATTCCTAGAGTTTATATCAAAATATCTTCGCAATGAGCTGCTTCAGTTGATGCCCGCTAAGCTACCAGCAATAGAACTAAAGTGGACAAGCGAGTTCGAAGACTACCTAAGAAAGGAGAAAAAGATACAGGACGAGGACACAATAAAATACTACAGGAACCTCTTCAAAAAGCACCTAGAAGGCAGGGAGCTAAACGAGAAGCTTGTAAGAAAGCTACGCAACGCCCCCCCGTGGCTACGTGTGGTCTTCAGGCATTATGTGAGATACCTTTTCTTCTATAGGAGAATTGATGAGGACACCTTCGCTTGGCTCCTAGTATTTGTTCCAGGCCGCTCTTATCCGAAGGAGACCTATATATCAGAATACAGCGTTGATGACGTACGCAGAACCTTTGAGAAGCTATATAGCCATAACAAGAAGCTGTATTGGTTTTACCGCCTCCTATTAGAGAGTGGTGCACGACCAGAGCACGCAGCAGAGATGCTTGCCAACTGGAACCCCGACGAAGTTGTGAGAATAAAGGAGCTCCGAGGACGTAGTGAGCCGAGACTAGTATGCTTCGAGGAGTTCTGCCGCTACTACCTAGGAATCAAGAGGAGAAACAAGCAGGCTGGATGGATATACATGAGCAGAGAAACCTACGAGTACTTCTCAGCAATAGCGCCAGTGAGGGTAACTAAAGATATGAGCAAAAAGTATAGAAGGAAGCATAGGTTGCTGAATCCCAGCGATATGCGTAAAATAGCTGAGCAATGGATGAAAAGCGTATTCTCCAGGCACCCAGAACTACTCGAAGGCGATAGTCCGGAGACTATTATGGCGTTTATACAGTTTAGGACGGGAGAGCTTAAAGTAAGCCATCGCCACTATGATAATCTAAGGAGGAAAGCCGACAAGCTATATCCGTATTACCTGGAATACCTAGAGAACACAATATGGGCGATAAAATGCAACGAGGACGCACAGTAATTAGAGAGGCCAATAACGGAGACTTAGAAGGGCTCCTAGACCTCTACACCGAGTTCTACAGTGAGCTACGCTCACGCCAAGGTCTAAGGCCCCGTAGCAGGGAGGGATATCGTAGTGAAGTCGAGAGTTACCTTTCACGGGACAAGATATTCCTGGCCGAAACCAGTAGCGGCGAGGCGATAGGCTTTATCCGAGTCTCCACTCGCGAGGGTTGCTACTGGTTTGAGGAGCTCTACGTGAAGCCAGAGCAC
>WAOS01000005.1 GCA_015521185.1 Desulfurococcales archaeon
CCTTAATAGAGAGCGCTCCGGCCAGTCTATTAATGGTCTATACGTGGGGTGGTTAACGTTATGAGCAGCCCCGAGGAGGCCTTCAAGGACTACGCTTCGAAGCCCTGGCTGAAGAAGTACGATCCGGGTGTGCCCCCGGAGATCGAGATACCTGAGAAGCCCCTCTACACTATTCTGGAGGACGCCGCCAGGGACTTCCCGGACAGGGTCGCCCTCTACTTCTACGGCTACAAGATGACCTACCGGGAGCTCCTGGAGAGCGCGAGAAGGTTCGCGGGCTACCTCGAGTCGAAGGGCATCGGTAAGGGCGATGTTGTCGCCCTCTTCCTCCCTAACAGCCCCCAGTTCGCTATAGCCTACTACGGCACGCTCATGGCCGGAGCGACGGTTAGCCCGATGAACGTTCTCTACGGGCCCGCACTCATAAGGCACCAGCTCGAGGATAACGGTGCGAGGCTCCTCGTCGCCATAGATATGTTCCGCGACAAGGTTGAGGCTGGCGTGACGAGCAACGTGGAGGAGATACTGTGGACCGGCATACAGGACTACCTGCCGGGCTGGAAGGCCTTCCTCTACAAGCTCAAGGCCAAGCCCCCCAAGATATCCTATGATGATAGGAACAAGAGCTTCACCAGAGTCCTGAGGGAGAGTAGGCCGATAAGGAGCCCTCCGAGGATCGATCCTAAGAACGATGTCGCCGCGCTCATGTATACTGGCGGGACCACGGGCATACCCAAGGGGGCGAGGCTCACCCACTACAACCTCCTTGCGAACGCCCTCCAGATAGACGCCTGGTACAAGAGGGGCGTGAGGGGCGAGGACATCTTCATAGGGGCCCTCCCGTGGTTCCACATCTACGGGCAGACCGCGGTGCTCAACAACGGCGTCCTCAAGGCCGCCACCATAATAGTGTTCGCTAGGTGGAACACTGAGGAGGTCATGAAGGCGATAGCCAAGCACAAGGCGAACGTGTTCCACGGAGTACCACTCATGTATATCGCCATTATTAACCATCCGAAGGTGCACAAGTTCAACCTTAAGAGCTTGGAGGTCTGCGTTAGCGGCGCGGCACCCCTCCCAGTTGCTGTTAGGGAGAGGTTCGAGAAGATTACTGGCGCCAAGCTCCGGGAGGGCTACGGGCTCACCGAGACGAGCCCTGTGACGCATGTTAACCCGATACTTGGCGAGGCCCGGCCCGGCAGCATAGGGCTCCCGGTCCCGAACACTCTAGCCGCTGTGGCCGACCCGCAGGAGCCCCGGCTCCTCCCGCAGGGCGAGGTTGGGGAGCTAGTCATTAATGGGCCCCAGGTCATGCAGGGCTACCATAACATGCCTGAGGAGAACGAGAAGGTGTTCTTCGAGTGCTGCGGGCTCCGCTGGCTCCGGACCGGGGACATGGCTAGGATGGACGAGGACGGGTACTTCTACATTGTCGACCGGAAGAAGGACATAATCAAGTACAAGGGGTACAGCCTCTTCCCCAGGGAGATAGAGGAGGTCCTATACAAGCACCCCTGCGTCCTCGAGGCCGCAGTGATAGGGGTCCCCCACCCCGAGTACTTCGAGGTGCCCAAGGCCTTCATAGTACTGAAGGACGAGTGCAAGGGCAAGATAACGCCCGACGAGATAAAGGAGTGGGCGAAGAAGCAGCTCGGAGAGGTCAAGTACCCGAGAATAATAGAGTTCAGGGACGAGCTCCCCAAGAGCGCTGTCGGCAAGATCCTTCGGAGGGTCCTCCGAGAGGAGGAGATCCGGAAGCTCAAGCAGCAACAGTAGGTAATACCCGGGTGCCCACCCAATCCCGGGCGCCCGCGGTCCCGGGGCAATACTATTTACTGGGTGCCCCGGGATTGCAGACAGCCCTCCACACGCTAGAGGCCAGCGCGGGCCACGGGATACGAGTAGTCCTAGTGAGCTACACGCCGGGCGGCGAGAGGCTGGTCGCGGCTAGCGCCCGCCTATCGCTCAGCAGGAAGCCGCTCGAGAGCCTCCTAGGCCTGCCGGAGGGGGAGGTGGAGGAGTGGATAAGGGAGACCCTTGTCCGCGGCCACTTCAGCCCTTGGGAGCACAGCGTCTACACGTGGGTCGCGGAGGGCTGCACGAGGGTCTGCACGCACCAGCTCGTCAGGCACAGGATAGCCAGCTACACACAGCAGAGCATGCGCTACACCGAGGGCGTCCTACGAGGCCTAGCCCTGAGCGCCGCGGAGATGGCTGGCATGGAGTGCCCGGTGAAGCCAGGCAGGACGCAGGAGGAGGCTAGGAGGGCTTACCAGTGCTACTCGGAGGCCCTCCGATGGGCGGCCGAGAGCCTCGGGGCGGAGGAGATCGTGGGGCTCGCCTGGCCCGCCTTCCTAGTCCCGTCCCGCCCGGGGAGGGAGGAGGCGGCGAGGGAGGCTGTGCAGGCCGCCTCCCGCTACTACCAGCTCCTCTCCCGCGGCTGGCACAGGGAGGATGCTCGATACGTTCTCCCCCACATGGTCCGGACAAGGATAATAGTTACTATGAACGCGCGCGAGCTCGTCCAGAGCTTCTTCCCCCTCCGCCTGTGCACCCGGGCCCAGTGGGAGATAAGGGCTGTCGCGTGGGCCCTGCGAGGTCTCCTCCTAAGGGTCCACCCGCGCCTCTTCCGCTACGCGGGCCCCAGGTGCGTCCTACTGGAGAACTCTCAGAGGAGGGAGCCGGTCACGCCGGAGGACATAGCTGGGGGCCGGGTGGAGCCCGGTATAGGGATGTGCCCGGAGAGGGTGCCCAGGAGGGGGATACCCGCGTGCCTCCTCAGCGCGATGCGCTCTACACTCCCCCGGAGAGCCTGAGGGCCAGGTACTGGAGGGAGCACGGGACAAGCCTGATCCACTGGAGCGCCCTGTAGCACCGGCCCCACCGGGTCAGGTACCTCGCGCTCGCCCTGTCGAGACTCTCCACAACATCCTCGGGTAGCCCCCTCGCCGCGCCAGCGATCTCCGCGACCCTCTCCGGCCTCCTAGTCCCGGGGATCGGCAGGGCGCCCTTAGAGACGAGCCACGCGAGAGCTACCTGCGCCCGGGTCATGCCGGTCCGGCGCGCAGCCTCGTCAAGAGCCTCCTGAAGCTCTCGATCGCCAGCAGCCTCACGGAACACCCTATCCCTCCTCTGAGCAGGGTCCGAAGGCCTCGCCACCCCAGCAAGGGCGCCCTTCACCAGGGGGCTCCAAGCTATCAGCGCCAGCCCTGTCTTCCGCGCTAGGGGGAGAAGCCTGTTCTCCGGGCTCCTATACGCGAGACTATACTGCACCTGGAGGCTGGCAGGCTCAAGCCTCCTAGAGCACTCCAGAGCCTTCTCCACCAGGGGCGCGGGGAAGTTGCTCAGCCCGTAAGCCCCGGCCATGCCCTCGAGGACTAGCCTCTCCAAAGCGCGCACATGCCAGCAAAGAGGCGCGAACACGGGCGGAGGCCAGTGCAGCTGAATAATGTCCAGCCTCCCCCGGAGCCTCCTCCGAACCCCCTCAACACCCCTCCGAGCAACACTATACGCGACAGTCCGGTAAGGAGGAACCTTGCTAGCCACAACAGCACGGCCCTCCCTGTCAACACGCTCCAAGGCCTCCCCAAGGAGGGACTCACTCCTCCCCCAACCATAAATCTCCGCAGTATCAAAAAAGTTCACACCGCGAGAAAGAGCCTCCTCAACAACCCGGATAACCCACCCACTACCAGAGCTTCTCCACAACCTGCCACCAGCCTGCCAAAACCCCAAACCAACACGCGAAACCCTACCAACACCACGCACAAACAACCACAACACCCAACCAACAAAACACAACCCCACCGAAAACCATATATGTTTCCTCTCCCGGGTGGGAGAACGCCTATTGTAAAAACCATGGCCCTCTCCGGGGGCGGTCCGCTCCGGCCCCAATCCAATATCTCGGGTTCCGAAATATTCTAGGCTTAACAAAGGATAGAAAATACTCTTCTATGGTTTCGGGTTTGTCACGGTTTCCCTCCCTGGGAGGGAGTATATGTCTCGGCATGATCAAAGAGATATTACCTCTGCTTCAGAGGGGTCTCATGCTTGATGAAAAACGGCCCCACCCACGAATCTGCACATAGAAGGAGAATAGAAACAGGGGCCAACTAGAAACATCCGAGAACATCGGAAAACCAGTGCAGAATCTACAACATAGAATTGCAAGTCTGACGTAGTATACTATAACGGATCGTACTGGAAGCCTCTCGGGGAATCTACAACATAGAATTGCAAGTCAAGGTGGACGAGGACCTTCTCGAAACAATCGAGTACCTCGGAATCTACAACATAGAATTGCAAGTGGGCCTCTTGGGCTGGTTTAGCGCGGAGGGCTGGCTGTGAATCTACAACATAGAATTGCAAGTCATAAGCACTATCTACGGTATGCTTTGAGAAGACGTAAAATGAATCTACAACATAGAATTGCAAGCTGCTAGCGTAGAGGCCTAAGGGGGGTGACCAGTATGGCGCGAATCTACAACATAGAATTGCAAGAGAACTTGCTAACTGGCAGCAGGCTAACGGCTTCTATAAGAATCTACAACATAGAATTGCAAGATGACTGAGACGTGTAACTCTTTCGCGTCGGTCTTCGCTATCTCCGAATCTACAACATAG
>WAOS01000006.1 GCA_015521185.1 Desulfurococcales archaeon
TCCCAGAGGCGAGCTTCGCCGGGCAGCAGGAGACTTATCTGAACGTCGTGGGCGAGGACGAGGTAGTAGAGCATGTCAAGAGGGCTTGGGCGAGCCTCTGGACCGCTAGGGCGCTCAGCTACAGGGACAGTCTCAACGTTCCCCACGAGAACGCGTACATGGCCGTGATAGTGCAGAAGATGGTCTCCAGCAGGAGCGCTGGAGTAATGTTCACAATCCACCCCGTTACCGGCGACGAGAAGAAGATAACTATCGAGAGCGCGTGGGGCCTCGGCGAGTACGTTGTAGCAGGCGTTGTCACACCAGATAGTTTCATCGTGGACAAGGATACGTTCGAGATACTCGAGAAGAGGATAAGCCGCAAGGAGAAAGCCCTATTCTATGATCCTAGGAGTAAGAGGAACGTTGAGATAAAGCTCCCAGAGACTGATGAGGAGCTCGAGGAGCTCAGGAAAGTTTACCCGGAGATAGCCGAGATCATCGAGAGATTCAGCATCAAGCCGGACGCTCCCAGCCTCACCGACGAGGAAGTCAAGAGGCTCGCCGCCCTAGCCCTAAGGGTCGAGGAGCACTTCGGCAGGCACATGGACATCGAGTGGGCCATAGACTATGAGATGGAGAAGGACAACATATTCCTGGTCCAGGCGAGGCCCGAGACCGTCTGGAGCAGGAGGAAGAGAGAGGAGGAAGAAGCCAAGCTAGAGGAGGCCGAGGAGGAGGTAGGAGAGATACTCGTGCGTGGAGTGCCCGCAAGCCCTGGTATCGCGGTTGGGAGGGTCAAGGTCGCGCTAACACTCGAGGAGGCAGCCAAGAAGATGGAGAAGGGAGACGTCCTAGTCACGAAGATGACGGACCCAGACTGGGTACCCTACATGAAGCTCGCCTCCGCAATAGTCACGGATGAGGGTGGAATGACAGCGCACGCCGCCATAGTAGCGAGGGAGCTGGGTATCCCAGCAGTAGTCGGCACAGGCAACGCCACCAAAGTGCTCAAGGACGGGATGATAGTGACAGTTGACGGTAGCAGGGGTCTAGTGCTTAGGGGGAGAGTCGTCCCGAAGGAAGAGGAGAGGAAGGAGGAGAAGCCTGCTGGCCCCGCCATACCTGCTGAGGTACTGATAAATCTGTACCCGGTAACGGCGACGAAGATCCTCATGAACCTGGGCCAGCCCGACGAGATAGACAAGTATAAGGACTTGCCCTTCGACGGGATAGGGCTCATGAGGATAGAGTTCATAATATCGAGCTGGATCGGATACCACCCGCTGTACCTTGTTGAGCAGGGAAGGGGAGTCTACTTTGTAGATAAGCTTGCTGAGGGCATCGCGAAGGTTGCCAGCGCTATCTATCCGAGGCCCGTGGTGGTTAGGTTCAGCGACTTCAAGACAAACGAGTACAGGAGGCTTAAGGGCGGCGAGAAGTATGAGGACGTTGAGGAGCGCAACCCCATGCTCGGCTGGAGGGGAGTATCGCGGTACATAAGCCCCAAGTACGAGCCAGCCTTCCGCCTCGAGGTTAGGGCTATCAAGAAGGTAAGGGACGAGTGGAACCTAAGAAACGTGTGGGTGATGTTCCCCTTCGTCAGGACAACCTGGGAGCTAGAGAGAGCGCTCAAAATAATGGAGAGCGAGGGCCTCTACAGGGGCAGGGACTTCAAGGTATGGATAATGGTCGAGGTGCCAAGCACCGTGCTCCTAGCGGACGAGTTCGCGAAGCTCGTAGACGGGTTCAGCATTGGCAGCAACGACCTAACACAGCTAGTACTAGGCGTCGACAGGGACAGCGCTCTCCTTGCAAGAATGGGCTACTTCGACGAGAGAGACCCAGCAGTGCTAAAAGCGATAAAAATGATAATAGACGCTGCACACCGGAACGGAGTGACAGCGAGCATATGCGGCCAGGCGCCTAGCGTGTACCCAGAGCTAGTCGAGTTCCTGGTCAGGGCCGGCATAGACTCGATAAGCGTAAACCCCGACGCAGTAATCAGCGTGAGGAGGAGAGTCGCCAGCATAGAGAGGAAGATAATGTTGGAAGGCCTCCGAAGGCTACAGGGAGACGCATAAGGCTAGGAAAAATATCAGGTCCAACCCTCCTCCTTTCCCGGTGCACTCCTCTTGAAGGGTAGAATAATAGCTAGGGCTCCGGCCACGGGCAAGTGCGAGACCTGCAAGTACTGGAGGCCCCACGTAGTCTACGACTACATAGGCTACTGTGAGAAGCATCGCAGGATAACTATGAACGATGACACGTGCCCCTACTACGAGCCTCTCGAGATCAGGGAAGGAGAATTCTACTGGTGCTCGACCTGTAAGACGAGGGTCTCCTGGGAGGAGGCGGCGGAATATCTGAAGAAGGGATACCTACTGCATAGAGGGGCCTATGTGGAACCAGATATAAAGGAAGAACTATACAGCGTGTTTTAGAGCAATAGGTAGGGGTGCAACCGAGTTTGACAGAGAACGTAGACCTGAAGCTCCTCATCGGAGGCCCCCAGGGCGGTGGAATAGAGTCTGCCGGTCAGATAGTTCTTAAGAGTCTAGTCCTCAAGGGATACCAAGTCATAGGGACCAGAGAGTACCAGAGCAACATCATCGGGGCCCATAGCTACTTCACCATAAGGGCCAGAGCCGAGAGGCCGGGGGCCATCCACTTCCCAGTGGATGCCGCTACACTGCTAGACGCCGAGAGCATATTCACCCACTTCCAGGACGTGAAGCCTGGGGGGTTCATCATATACGATAAAAGCGCGGTCAACACGAAGCTCCGCCTCATAGCCCCCATGCCCAAGCCGCTCAAGCAGAGGCTCGAGGAGTTCTTCAAGAGCAGGGGCCTCGAGCCCGTGGCGGGGAGCGCGCTTAAGGTGGCCGAGGAGAACGGGGTCAAGCTCATAGGGCTCCCGATGAAAGACCTAGTCCGGTCCGTGGCTAAGGAGGCTGGGGCTCCCCTCTCGAGGGCAGGGAAGACAGTGAACACTATGGGTCTAACAGCGATGCTCTACTTCTCGGGCGTCGAGCCCTCCTGGATAGAGAAGGCGATAAACGTTCATTTCGCCGCGAAGAAGAAGGTCGCAGACATGAACGTGCTCGCAAGCAAGCTAGCGGTAGAATATATAGACGACACTTACGGGGGCCCCTGCTGCTTCCTACCGGAAGGCCCGAACCTTGGAAAGGAGGTAATGCTGGTCACCGGGAACGAGATTGTTGCTATAGGGAAGGCTGTTGGAGGCCTCACAATGCAGACATACTACCCGATAACTCCGGCCAGCGACGAGGCACTATTCCTCGAGGGCCACAGGAACTTGGACCTCGCCCCATGGGCCGAGGAGGCGCTCCACCTCAAGAGGATAGGAAGCGTGGTCCTCCAGACAGAGGACGAGCTCAGCGCAATCATAGCAGCGCTCGGCGCCGCGGCCGCCGGCGCGAGGGTAGCGACGAGCACGAGCGGGCCCGGCTTCGCCCTCATGAACGAGGCGATAAGCCTGGCTATAATGGCTGAGCTACCCGTAGTGATAACCGTGTGGATGAGGGGCGGCCCTAGCACGGGCCTGCCCACTAGGGAGGGCCAGCAGGACCTGCTCCACGCTATGTTCAGCGGTCACGGGGACAATCCCAAGATAGTCCTGGCCAGCGGAGACCACGTTGAGGCATACTACGATGCGGCTAAGGCGCTAAACTGGGCTGAGAAGTATCAGACACCAGTCATCCACCTCCTCGACAAGTACCTGGCCAGCACCGTAACAAACATCCACAGAGAAGAGATCGACCCGCTCAAGATCACAATAGAGAGGGGGAAGCTAGTTGAGAACCCCGGCCCCGACTACAAGAGGTACCAGATCACTGAGGACGGCATAAGCCCGCGGGCCCCCATGGGCAAGACAACAATGGTCATAACAGGCCTTGAGCACACCGAGGACGGCATGCCTACCGAGGACCCAGTGGTTAGAGAGCAGATGATGGCTAAGAGGAGGAGGAAGTTCGAGACTATAGCCAAGGAGATACCTGCTAGTGAGAAGGTCGTGCTCCACGGAGACCCGGACGCTAAGGTCACGATAGTTAGCTGGGGAAGCACAAAGCCCATCATACTTGAGGCGCTCAAGCTGCTGGAGGCAGACGGCGTAAAGGCGAACTTCCTCCAGATAAGGCTCTTCCAGCCCTTCCCAGTCAAGGAGGTGCTAGACTACCTAACAAGAGCGGAGACAGTAATAGATGTGGAGCAGAACGACCTCCTACAAGCGGCCTTCCTAATCCGCGGCTACACGGGCTTCGAAATAAAGCATTTTGTGAAGAAGCTAACCGGCCGGGCCCTCTGGGACAAGGAGGTAGCCTGGGCCGTGAAGAGGATCCTCGAGAAGGGAGATCGTGAGGTGGTGGTGAGCGGTGGAGCGTAGCTGGCTCGAGTACAAGACGGACGCCTGGGTGCAGTGGTGCCCGGGATGTGGTAACTTTGGTATACTGAACGCTCTGCACAGGGCGCTAGCAGAGCTCGACATACCCCCGGAGAAGCTAGCGATAGTCACGGGGATAGGGTGCAGCGGGAGGACCTGCTACTATGTGAAGGGCAACAGCATGCACTCTGTGCACGGCAGGGCGATACCAGCGGCTACAGGGATCAAGATAGCTAACCCGGACCTAGTGGTGATAGCGGAAGGCGGAGACGGCGACATGCTGGGAATAGGAGTTGAGCACTTCGTCAGCGTTGGGAGGAGGAACATCGACATAACAGTAATAGTCCACGACAACGCCGTGTACGGTCTTACAAAGGGCCAGGCTGGCCCTACCCTACCCAGCTGGTGGAGGACCAAGGCACTGCCAGGCCCGAACCTCCACGACAATCTAAACCCGCTCCTACTAGCCCTCGCGAGCGGTTACACATTCATAGCGAGAGGATACGCGTACCACGTCAGCCAGACAAAGGAGCTCATAAAGAAGGCTATCGAACACAAGGGGACGAGCCTAGTCCATATACTCCAGCCATGCCCGACATACAACAATATCATGACTAAGGAGTGGTACGAGGAGCGGATCTACTATCTAGAGGAGGAGAACCCCGACTGGGACCCCGTAGTGACAAGCCAGGACGAGTTCACGAAGAAGATAGGCGACATAATGGGTAAAATGGTTGAGTGGGGAGCGAGGATACCGCTAGGAGTGTTCTACGTAAACATAGCGAAGGATACGTTCGAGCAGAGGCTCGAGAAAGTCATAGCCGACTACAGGAAGTACCCTCCCGCAAAGAGGCCTGTCCATGTCAACGGGAAGCCGCTCATAGACCCGTGGACCATATTCGCTGATAAAGTAATCAAGACATAAAGCCGCTCAACATCCCCCACGCTCACCTAACGATTTTTCCTCTGCTCCGAGGGGGACCAAGTGTTGCCTAGGAGGAAACGTCTCAATGAGTATTTCTCCACCGAGTCGAGCACCGAGCAGCGGGGCACGGCTCAGAGCAGGGCCATTGACCGTTCCGAGGCGGAGCTTATCGCGAAAATAGCGGCGGAGAAGGTATTCGCCCTCATGAGTGGCCGGATCATCAGCGCGCTCGATAAGTGCCTCGAGAAGCTTGAGAAGCTGGAGAAGCGGCTCGATATGATTGAGAAGAGCCTGCAGGCAGGGGGCTTGCCCGGGCAGCGGGGAAGGCCGAAGCCCCAGCTAAGGCGGGGTAAGGGCAGACTGGCGGAGAGACTCGAGGAGTACCTAGACAAGCATAGGTTCCTCCTGCTAAGCGAGTCCAGGCACAAGCTGGGGGCTCCAGCCTCTAGGGTTAGGGAGGCCGCGGACGAGATAGGGGCTGTCCAGCTAGAGCTGGAGGGGGACATAGCGATACTTATGCCGGAACACTTGGAGGAGTTCGACGCTCTCCTAGCCGAGGCTAAGAGCCCGGATCCGCTGGAGGCGGCTAGAAAACTAGGAGTATACGCCCAGCTATTCGAGAGGATGAGGCGGTCCGGGCTCGTGTACTATGACTCGGCCAAGGGTTACTGGAGGCGGCTAGAATAATACCCCTGCCCGGTCCGCTCTTGCCCGCCCGGGAGGGTGGCGCTGTGCTAGTAATCGCGGTCTACAGCACGCCTCACGGCCGAATGGTTCTCGTGACGGATGAAGACCTCGTTGGCAGGTCGTTCGTTGATCAGGAGGACGGCTACATACTCATGGTTCCAGAATCGATATACTCTGGGAAGCTAGTGGAGGAGGACGAGGCGGCGCTGGAGATCAGTAGAGCCGACATAATCGTTGCGACCGGAGAGAAGGCTGTGGGCCTAGTTGTGGGGCTCGGGCTAGCGAGCCCGGAGAGTGTTATCAGCATTAGGGGCGTGCCGCACGTGCAGGTCTACAAGCTCAGCTCTGACTCCTTATAACTCGTAGCCCCCTCCAGGTATATGATTCTCCATAAACGTAAGAGTGTTTATCCTAGCGTTTAACAGTAACGAAACGGTGCGGAGCCCCCCGGATAGTAGCCTTCGCGGGGGGGCTCTTCCCGAAATGAATGGTGACCAGCCATGGGAGACATAGTGGTTCTGGTGAAGCCTGCCCTGAACCCCGATATGGTGAGGACGAAGCCAGACGGGACCATAGATATCGACGCTATACCTCTCAAGCTCGACGATATCGACGCTAATGCGCTCGAAGCTGCTAAGCAGCTGAAGTCTAAGCTGGGCGGGAAAGTCATAGCCTTCCTACTGCAGACCTGGGGCCCCGTTGCGAAGCGTGCTAGGGACATGAGGATGGTGACCCAGGAGGCTCTCGCTAGGGGTGCGGACGAGGCCTACGTAATAAGCGATGAGAGCCTAACCGGTAAGGATCAGATTGTGACCGCGGGTGTGCTAGCCAACGCTATCAAGAAGTATGCCCCGAACGCCAGCCTAATTCTCGTGGCTGAGGCCTCTATCGACCAGACGACCGGGCAGATAGCCGGGCGCCTAGCAGCAAAGCTCGGGATGCCATTCATAAGTTACGCTAGAAGCTTGGAGGTTGTAGACGGTAAGATCAGGGCTGAGAGGGACGTCGAGGACCACATACAAGTCCTAGAGGCAAGCCTTCCCGCAGTTGTCTCCGTCACGCAGGAGATAAACGAGCCGAGACCCCCGACGCTCCTCCAGATAAGGAGGGCCGCGAAGAAGCCCCAGCACAAGCTCGCTGCGAGCGATGTCGAGCCTATTCCGGAGGCCAAGAAGGTCCCATTGGAGTACAGGATACTGACTGTCACGAGGAAGCAGATCATTATTGAGGGTGATACGCTCGAGGAGATCGCTGAGAAGCTGATAGAGGCTCTCGAGAAGGAGGGAGTCCTCAACCTGTGAGGGGGTGGTGTGAATGGTGAAGGTACTCATAGTTGAGGGAAGCATCCCCGACCTGCGCGAGTCCGTGTCAGCAGCTAAGCTGGTTGGCGGCGAAGTCGTGGCGCTCGTCTATGGGAAGGCCGCCGAGAAAGCGGAGGAAGCTGCCAAGTACGTGAGCAAGCTCTACAAGGTCGCCACCTACGTGCCAGACCCGATATTCGCCGCAGTAAAGAAAGTCTATGAGACCGAGAAGCCCGACATAGTGATAGGCCACGGGACGAAGAACAACAGGGACGTCCTCTCCAGGCTAGCAGGACTCAACGACCTACCGATGGCCACCGACGTGATAAAGCTAGAGCCGGGAGAAGGGGAGGTAGTGTACGAGAGGGGCTTCCTGAGCGAGCGAGCAATAGCTAGGGAGAAGATACCTCTCCCAGCTATTGTTCTAGTAAACCCCAAGGTGTTCCAGCCCGCTGAGGCAGAGGGCCAGGCCGAGATAGTGGAGTTACCAGTCGAAGAGGGCCAGGTTAAGCTCGTAGAGAAGAAGGAGAAGCAGCTGAGCGGTATAAACCTTGAGGAGGCCGAGATCATAGTCGGCGTTGGAAGAGGCTTCAAGAAGAAGGAGGACCTCAAGCTCGCCTTCGAACTAGCCGAGCTACTGGGAGCACAGGTAGGAGCCACCAGGCCCATCGCAGCCGACTACAAGTGGCTGCCCGAGGACGCGTGGATAGGAATCAGTGGTAAGAGGGTAGCGCCCAAGCTCTACATAGCCATAGGAATAAGCGGCGCCCCACAGCATATGGCCGGCGTGAGCAACGCTAAGATCATAGTAGCAATAAACAAGGACAAGAGCGCGCCTATCTTCAAGTTCGCCGACTACGGAGTCGTCGCAGACCTTTACCAGTTCCTGCCCGTCCTTATTAAGAAGCTCCGCGAGAAAAAGAAGTCCTAATCCCGGTCAAGCACAACCCCTTTTTCCCTTGGCCGGCCTCTCGCCGTCCTAGGTGTATGAGTTGGAGCAGGTCCTCCCGGAGGAGCCAATACTAGGACTCACCATTAGCCTAGTTGCAATACTCATACTAGTCCTCGCTCTTCCTTTCCTAAACAAGAAGATAGAGGAGAACCTAGAGCCATTCTTCCTCCTCATGGGACTAGTCGGTGTTGCGATCAACTACCACTACAAGCTGCTAACCCACGAAGGGCTAGTTGAGCTTGCTAAGAAAGCGCTGACCACTCCGGTATCCATAAACGGTACCCCAATAGGCATAACACAGGTAGTCTTGATCTTCGGACTCATATTCTACTACTACCACTCTGTTATTTACAGAGCACTGGATAGCGTCCTTAAGAGGATGGGATTCCACGTATTCACTTTTATCTTCATAACAGTACTAGGATTAATATCAAGCATAATATCTGTAATAGTCACTGCCGTCCTTCTGGCCGAGATAGCTGCTGCTATCAAGGTTGAGAGGAAGTGGAAAATAGAGTTCGTTGTGCTCGCGTCCTTCGCAGTGGGACTGGGGGCAGCACTCACACCTATAGGAGAGCCGCTCTCAACAATCGCGATATCCAAGCTAAACGCGCCTTTCGACTATCTTCTCAGGATTCTTGGCGCATACGTTATTCCCGGAATACTCGGAATAGCAGCCTACACAGCGCTCAGGATGAGTCGTAACGGTGTGAACGTTAGAGAGGTTACAGCAACATACACGGAGTCAATAAGGGCGATAATAGAGAGGACTATAAGGGTTTTCGTGTTCATAGCAGCGCTAGAACTTCTAGGCCACAGCTTCACCCCACTGGTATACTGGTACTTCAGCAAGCTAGAGGCCTGGCAGCTCTACTGGCTCAACACGATAAGCGCTGTAGTAGATAACGCCACGCTCACAGCAGCAGAGATAAGCCCCATACTGACGGAGGAGCAGATCAGGAGCGCGCTCCTCGCCCTCCTAGTGAGCGGGGGAATGCTGATACCTGGGAACATACCGAACATAGTCGCGGCGGGAAGGCTGAGAATAACGAGCAAGGAGTGGGCCCGAGTCGGCGTCCCCTTCGGCCTCGTACTGCTGATGATCTATTTCATTGTTGTTGAAGTTCTTAAGCTCCACATATCACTCTACTAGGGAGGGGAGAACAATGGGTGCTGACGCTCTTGAGAGAGTCCTAGTAGGTATAGATACGTCCAAGGCAAGCGAGGTACTGGGCAGGTACATGATAGATCTAGCCAGCACCTATGACTTCGAGCTCGTATTCACCTACGTGGTTGACGAGTCCATAGTCGAGCACGTGGCCGGCGGGTACGATCCCAACAAGCTGATTAGCGAGCTCGTTGAGGCTGCTAGGGGCATGCTAGAGAATCTCGTGGCTGAGGCGGAAAAACGTGGAGCCAGGGCTAGATATAGGATATATGATACGCCCGCCGACCCAGCATCTGCCCTCCTATTGATAGCTGAAGAGGAGGGTGCGACCGAGATCGCTGTCGCGCATAAGGGCCATAAGCTGCTCAAGATAATCCCGCTAGGAAGCACAACCCTTAGCCTCATAAGCCACACGACTAAGCCCGTGCTAGTGCTCAAGCCCGAGGCTGTTGAGGGGGAGATCCGGATAAGCGAGGCTGTGGGCCCCAAAAAGCTGTTCTCACGGGTTCTAGTGGCTGTTGACAATAATATTACGAGTGACATGGTGGAGTACCTTCGCGATCTCCTCGCTAAGGTCAAGGAAGGCGTCGAGGAAGTCTACGTGGTCCACGTTATCGAGCCCGGCGAGAGCGAGGCCGAGGCCAAGAGAGTGGTAGACAGGGTCGTCCAAGAGCTCTCCAACGCCGCTCGAAGTGTAAGCTCCATACTTCTGGAGGGCCACAAGCCATACAAAGACATACTAGCGGCGGCCTCACAACTAGGGGCAACACTGCTGGTAGTGGGTAGGCGAGTCTGGAAGAGAACAGTCTTCGGAGTCCTCCTAGGGAGCACCACTAAAAAAATAATTGAGAGTGCTGAGATACCCGTCCTAGTGTACCCGCTCCTCGCTAAAGAGGAGTAGCCGGGTCACTTGCTCAGGACTGCGAAGAGTATCCCAGCTATTATTCCTATGCTTGTCGGGCCTACTACCACTATGCTGAAGGCTGTGAGGAAGCTCTTTATGATTGGGAGGAGCCTCTTGAACTCTTCGCCTAAGAGGCTTATCAGCTCCTTATTGTTCCCGCTCCCGAAGCTCCAGACGGATAGGGCGGACCCTATTAGTAGGATTCCTATGAACGCAATGATATACTTGATAGCTTTAATAGCCGTGTAGCCTAGGCCGAAGCCGAGGAGGAACTCTATCAACATGACGATAGCCGTCTGCTTGTTCGTTAGAGCCGCCTGAACAAGCTCCGACAGGGAAGTGCTCTCGCCACAGCTAGAGCCCGTGCACGTAGTATTAGTAGTGTTCGTCGCATTGCTGGCGGCCCCCGAGACCAGAGGGAAGACCGCGACCGCTAATAGAATGGCCAGCACGAGAATTCTTTTCATTCCCACATCACCGTTAACCTTCTCAGTATAGGTGGGGTCCTGGCACGCACTGATTAAGGTTATCCCTCACCGGTCCGATACACGGTGATACGGGCATTGAAAGAGGTCCTAGCGCCCCCGGGCAGTAGAGTCATCATGCTGGGAAACGTTGCAATCGCTAGAGGCGCCCTGGAGTACGGAGTAGCCTTCGCGAGCGCCTACCCGGGCACTCCCAGCACCGAGATAACAGAGGCCCTAAGCTACGCGTCCAGGCTCCTCGGGGCGCCCTACGTCGAGTGGAGCAGCAACGAGAAGGTCGCGCTGGAAGGAGCCATAGGAGCCGCCCTCGCGGGAGTCCCAGCCATGGCGAGCATGAAGCACGTGGGAGTAAACGTTGCCGCCGACCCACTCTTCAGCGTGGGCTACATGGGCGTCCCCGCCTCCCTCGTGATAGTCTCGGCCGACGACCCAGGTATGTGGAGCAGCCAGAACGAGCAGGACAACAGGATATACGGGATACACGCCTACATACCTGTGGTCGAGCCTGCAGGGGCCCAGGAGGCGAAGAGAGCGGTAATAGAGGCCTTCAAGCTGAGCGAGAAGTGGGGCCACCCGGTAATTCTTAGGAGCACAACCAGGATAGGGCACACCAGGGTCCCGGTGGAGACGGGAGAGATAAACCTCGAGGGCATAAAGAGGAAGGGCAAGTTCGAGAAGAACACTGAGAGGTACACCCTCGTCCCGGCCCACGCGAGGAAGCTGAGAGAGGAGCTCGTGGAGAAATGGGAGAGGATACGCGAGGACCTCGCGAGCCACCCCCTAAACTGGGTAGAAGGGCCGGAAGATGCTAAGCTCCTAGTCGTAGGGGCAGGCCTGGGCTATCGCTACGCTAAGGAGGCCCTAGCCAGGCTAGGGCTCGAGGATAAGGCGCGGCTACTCAAAATAGGCACGCCCGTCCCGCTACCCAGGAAGCTAATAGTTGAGGAGGCGAGCAGGGCCGACAAGATATTCGTTGTGGAGGAGGGAGACCCTGTAGTTGAGAGCCAGATCAAGGAGGCTCTTTACGACGAGAAAATAATCGTCGACATCCATGGGAAGGAGAAGGGACCCATACGCAGGACTGGCGAGCTAACGCTTGATAACGTCACCGCCGGCCTAGCGAGGGTAGCCGGTGTGCCCTACGAGGCGCCGCAGCCCCCCAGACCGCGGATCAGCTTGCCCCCCAGGCCGCCGGTCCTCTGCGCCGGCTGCCCCTACAGGGCAGTGTTCTACGCTCTCAGGAGGGCTGTCGGTAAGGCGAGGGTGAGGCCAATCTACAATGGAGACATAGGCTGCTACAGCCTCGGCGTCAACCCGCCCTTCCAGATGCAGGACACCATAGTGGAGATGGGCGGGAGCATAGGGCTCGCCAACGGGATGAGTCACACAGTCGAGGGGCAGATACCAATAGCAATCATAGGAGACTCGACATTCTTCCACGCGGGCCTGCCGGGCCTGGCTAACGCGGTCTACAATAGGGCGCCCATGCTCGTCGTGGTCCTCGACAACCGGACAACAGCGATGACCGGCCACCAGCCGCACCCCGGCATAGGGGTGACCGCGCGGGGAGAGCCAGGCTACAGCATTGATATTGTGGACGCGGCTCGCGGGCTAGGAGTAGAGTATGTCAAGGTTATAGACGCCTTCAATATCAAAGAGGGCGAGGAAGAGTTCTACAAGGCGTTAGAGTACGTTAAGAAGGAGGGCAAGCCAGCCCTGGTAGTGGCGAGGGGCGCGTGCATACTGCTAGCGATAGCGAACGCGAGGCGCATGGGCGTGAAGTACACGGTCTACACGGTGGACCTCGACAAGTGCACCGCCTGCGGCCTATGCTACAAGGCGTTCAACTGCCCCGCAATATATCCTGGAGACGACGGCAAGGCCAGGATCGACCCGCTCCTCTGTACCGGCTGCGGAGAGTGCGCCCAGATATGCCCGTTCGACGCTTTCCACCCCGTCGAGGAGCCTCCCGAGGAGTGGCTCCGCATTATGCGTACAGCAAAGCCAATGTAAAGGGGGTGACTGGCCATGGGTAGAGTACTAAACCTAGTGCTGGCCGGGGTTGGAGGCCAGGGAATAGTGAGCCTGGCAAACGTGATAGCAAACGCCGCCCTCCACAGGGGGACCAACGTCGTAGTTGCCGAGACACACGGGCTCAGCCAGAGAGGCGGAAGCGTTATAGTGCACGTGAGGCTGGGCGACGCTGAAGCACCGCTCATACCCGTTGGGGAAGGAGATATCATGATAGCGCTGGACCCGCTAGAGGCCGCTAGATACGCGCACTACCTCAAGCAGGGCGCCCTCGCCTATGTGGAGCAGAAAGTGACTCCCCCGCCCCTGCCAGGAGTGAAGCCTCCCTCGACCGAGGAGGTGGTCAGGAGCCTCGAAGAGGCCGGTCTACGCGTCAGGGTAGTCCCAGCAATAAGGAGAGCGCAGGAGCTGGGCAACCCGCTAGGCGCCAACGTCTACATGCTCGGCGCGGCGATGGCGAGCGGCGTGTTCGACGGCTACCTGGGCCCAGAGGATGTTGAGGCCGCTATCAAGCTAGTGCTGAAGAAGCCGGAGAAAAACATACGCCTTTTCCGGGCGGCCCTCGCAGAGGGCTAGCCCTCCCTGCACCTTACTATCCTAACATCCACGGCGTAGCCCTTGTCCCCGGAGACTATCAGAGGGTTCACGTCTACCTCCGCGATGGGCTCCCTCTCCAGCATATCCGAGACCGCTAGAACTGCTTTGACGACCGGCTCGAGGCTCCCCCTAACACTGCGGTAGCCCTCCAGGAGGCGTGACACCATCGTGCTCTTCACCATGCTCCTAGCCTCGCACTCGTTCAGAGGGGCAACCCTTACCGCCACGTCCCGTAGCAGCTCGACGAGCACTCCCCCACTGCCGGCGAGAACGACGGGCCCGAAGGACTTGTCCCACTTGCCCCCCACGAAAACCTCGATGCCCGGAGGCGCCGTCTCCATGAAGAGGACCCCCTTAAAGCCCTCCGGGGGGAGGCCGTGGTTGAGGTACGAGGCCCGTATCCTCCTGAAGGCCGACCTAGCCCCCTCGGGGCCCTCCACGCCCAAGATTACCCCGCCAATATCACTCTTATGAACCACTACCGGGCTAACGATCTTAGCAGCCATCTTCGTGCTAAGACGTTTAGCGCACTCCTCAGCCTCGTCCTCGCTCGTTGCGAGGCAGTACCTAGGCACGGGTAGGCCGTAGCGTTCGGCGAGAGCCAGGGCCTCGTGCTCCAGCATCTTACGCCCGGGAGTGCACTGCCTCCAGGGAGCAATTCTCCACTCCGCCGCGCACAGCTCCCTCGAAGCCAGGTATAGGGCTCTGGAGCCCGCGACAGCTCCCTCGAGCCTAGTGTAGGCTAGGATCCCCCTGGCGTTGAGCTCGGCAGCAAGCTCCTCCCCCTCCCTGCTACCACCCGTAACCACGACTAGGGGGATCTCGGGGTGCTCCTCCTGGGCCCTAGCGATAACCTCCCCGACCCGCTTGCTTATTGTGGGCGGCTGGATATAGGCTATCACGAAGCCGATGTCTACCGCGCCGCTGCCTAGGACGATCCTCAAAGCCTTCTCATAGTCCTCCTCGCTCGCATCCCCCGTAAGATCCACAGGGTTACGCACCGCGACCCTCCGCGGAAACACGCTTCTAAGCCTGCCCTGCACGTCCCGCGGCAGCTCCGGGACCTCGAGGCCCGACATGACGAGGAGGTCAGTCGCAATAACGCCAGGCCCTCCCGCGTGCGTGATAATCCCGACACGCCTCCCCCGGGGCAAGCGGCCCTTGGCAAGCGCTTTAGCCGCATCTAGGAACTCGACCGGGCCGCCAGTCTCTATCATGCCGACCTGCCCCGCCGCGGAGCTCGCGACGCGGTAGTCCCCGGCCAGCGCAGCGGTATGGCTACTGGCAGCGCGGGCGCCGCTAGCGGTCCGCCCGCCCTTTAGGAACACTACCCGCTTACCCATCCTCCTAGCGCGGAGGGCTGCCTCCATAAGGTGCTGGCCCCTCCCGGGCTTCACGTCTTCGAGGTACAGCATTATGACGCTGGTATCATCCTTCCCGGCCAAGTAGTCTATAAGGTCTACCTCGTCAACGTCAGCCTTATTACCAATGTTTATCGCCCTAACAATCCCCACACCCTCAGTAGCGATGTAATCCATGAACGTGGTGAGGAATGCGCCGCTCTGGCTCACAACCGCTATGCTACCAATAGGGGGCCTCCTCATCCTAGTCTTGGGGATGAAGAATGTGTCGACACCGCTGAGCGCGTCGTACACGCCTATACAATTAGGGCCGACCAGCCTCATCCCGTATCTTCTCGCTATCTCCACGATAAGCCTCTCAAGCCTGGCCCCCTCCTCCCCGCTCTCGGCGAAGCCCCCGCTTACGACGATCACGCCTCGCGCTCCCTTGACGCCGGAGTCCTCGACTATGCGTGGCACTAGCTCCGCGCGGACGGTGATAACAACGAGGTCTGGGCTCTCCGGCAAGTCCCTCACGCTGGGGTAGCTCCGGAGCCCGAGGATTTCCTCGTACTTGGGGTTCACAGGGTAAACCCTCCCCTTGAACCCGGAGAGAAGGTTCTCTAGTATGGCCCTGCCAACGCTGCCCTCCCTAGGGCTCGCTCCGACGACCGCGACACTCTCAGGGTTAAACAGGAAGTCTAGACTGCTAGACACGCTACCGCACCAAGCCTCCGAGAGGCCGGTCCGGGCAAAAAGGAGTGACGCGCGCGAGCCAGTAAAATAAGGCTTGGAGGAGCAATCGATGACGGAAGACCCCAGAAGGGGTGCAGCAAGCGTTGAGCCAAGACGGGTTCATGAGCACTAGAGAGGTGAAGGGCCTCGAGGAGGGGGCCAAGGCTAGAGTGCGGGGATGGGTCTACAGGCATAGGGACCTAGGGAAGAGGGTTTTCGTAGTCCTAAGGGATAGCGAGGGAATACTCCAACTAGTGGCCGCGAAGGGGTTCACGCCGCCCGAGGCTATCAAAGAGGCTAAGAAGGCTAGCATAGAGAGCAGCGTGGTCGCGGAGGGCGTAGTCCGCAAGGACCCGAGAGCCCCCGGCGGGGTGGAGCTCAAGCTCACAGACTTCCACGTCGTTCACAGGGCGGAGGACTTCCCTATCAAGGGGGGCGAGGGAGTCGAGTACCTCCTGGACATAAGGCATCTCTGGATAAGGAGCAGGCGCCTCACAAACATGTGGAGGCTCCGCCACAAGGCGTTCCAGGCCTTCCGGGAGTTCTTCCGCGAGAGGCGCTACTGGGAGGTCAGCCCGCCGATGCTAACCCAAGCAGCCGTTGAGGGAGGCGCGACCCTCTTCGAAGTGAACTTCTTCGGCAAGAAGGCGTACCTAACCCAGAGCGCCCAGTTCTACCTGGAAGCCCTGATTTTCAGCCTGGAGAGAGTGTGGACGCTAGCGCCGAGCTTCAGAGCGGAGAGGAGCAGGACCCGGAGGCACCTATACGAGTATTGGCACCTGGAGGCCGAGGCCGCGTGGGAGAGAATGGAGAGTATGATGAGGCTTGTCGAGGATCTAGTCGCCTACACGGTCCGCCGCATACTAGACACGGCGGCCGAGGAGCTCGAGGTCCTGGGC
>WAOS01000007.1 GCA_015521185.1 Desulfurococcales archaeon
GGCTGTGAGCGGGGCTGACCTCGTGGTTGTTGTTGATAGGGCTATAAGCTATGGTGCACGGATAAGCGGTCCGGTCGCGCTCGAGGTCCTCAGCGCTCTCCACACGATGGGAGCTGACACTAAGCTCATGAGCGTGGTGGCCGGGATTGGCCAGAGAGCGGTTACAGAGCTCACGGTGAGGGAGATGGTTGAGTACGCTTTCCGCGTCCTAGACCGGGGCAGGATCCCCGGGGAGACCCTGTATTGGGGAGTGAGGGGTGTGAAGTATGAGTAGTGCGAGGGCTAAGAAGAGGCCGTTCAAGACCATACCGCAAATCCCCAGGATAGAACTGTTCGCCCCCGGCCACGGCCTGTGCGCCGGGTGTACCGCGGGAACCATAGTTAGGCACCTGCTAAAGGCTGCAGGCCCCAACACGATACTGGTCGAGGCTACCGGTTGCGTAGAAGTTAGCACGACCCTGTACCCATACACTAGCTGGAGGATTCCGTGGCTGCACCTAGCCTTCGAGAACGCTGCTGCGGGCGCTAGCGGTGTGGAGGCAGCTATCAAGGTTCTCAAGAGAAAGGGCGTCATAGACAAGGACAAGCCCATAAACATTGTCGTGCTTGCCGGCGACGGGGGAACCTACGACATAGGATTCCAGAGCCTCAGCGGAATGCTCGAGAGAGGCCACAAGGTAATGTACGTGCTCTACGACAACGAGGCCTACATGAACACCGGTATACAGAGGAGCGGCAGCACCCCGAAGTACGCGTGGACAACCACGACCCCCGCCGGCAAGAAGTGGCCGGGCAACCTACGCAACAAGAAGCCCATCGCCGAGATAGTCGCGAGCCACAGGATACCCTACGTTGCCACAACCAACCCCGCATACCCGCTGGACATGCTCAACAAGTTCAAGCGAGGCCTGGAGGTCGAGGGCCCGAGCTTCATACACGTGCTCCAGCCGTGCCCCACCGGGTGGAGGTTCGACCCGAGGTACGGCATAAAGATAGCGAGGCTAGCGACCGAGACGGGAATGTGGATCAACTGGGAGCTCGACCACGGAGAGTTCGACGTCACCGTTCCGGTCCGGAAAAGGAAGCCTGTCCGCGAATACCTGAGGATGCAGGGCAGGTTCAAGCACCTAACCGAGGAGCAGATACAGGAGATTCAGCGCCTAGTCGACGAGGAGGTAGAGAGGATAAACAAGATGGTCGGGCGCGAGGTCATAGGACCTGTAGAAGCCTAAACCTTTTCCCCTCACACCCCGCTCATCCCTGGGCGGGGGTAAGGAGTGCTAGGCATAATCGGCGGCTTAAGCCCGTACAGCACCATCCTGTACTACAAGGAGATAGTCGAGCGCTACTACAAGGCGAGGGGAGAGCACCCAGAGCTCGTAATCCACAGCGTGCCAATACAGAGGGTGCAGGCCCTAGTCCGGTCCGGCGACCTCGAGGGTCTGGGAGCCCTGCTCTCCCGGGCGGCGAGGGCCCTCGAGAACCACGGGGCAACACACATACTCATAGCGGCCAACACGCCTCACATAGTAGCCAGCCGTGTAGAGGAGAGCCTCGGGAGCGCCAGGTTCATCAGTATCCTTGACGCTGTGTGGAGAAAGCTGGAGCCCCTATCGCCGGGGACCGTGGGCCTCCTAGCGACGGGGGCGACTGTGAGGTACAGGCTATACCATGACTATCTAGAGCCGCGCGGCGTGAGGGTTGTGACTCCCCCTAGCCATATGCAGAAGGCCCTCGACGAGATGATATCTAACGTGGCGAGGGGAATGATCGACACAAGGTCGAGGCTACGCCTGGGCCCGGTGGTTATGAGCCTCATCTCTCAGGGGGCGGAGGCCCTCATACTGGGATGCACGGAGCTGCCCCTACTAATGTCGGGCGTGAGGATAAGCGTGCCCGTCATCGACAGTCTAGACGCGCACGTGTCAATGGCTCTGGGAGCTGTCTTGGAAAGGGAAAAATAGGGTTGTGAGAGCCGTTCCTACTTGGACTTCACCATTTCCTTGGCCAGCTTGTAGACGAGTGGTATCAGCATTATGCCGAAGGCTATCGCCACGCCCCAAGCAAGCCTTGTGAGGACGGCGATGGTTCCCGGGTAGGCCTGGAATATCGCGGCGACGCCTGTTAGGACGAATATTGTGTAGAGGAGGAACTTTCCGTATCCTATGTAGTCCTGGAAGCTCTCGTATTTCTCGAGGCTCCTGAACATGGCGTTTGTGATTATGGCTCCGAGCCCAATGACCACTATACCGAGTATCAGCGTGTATATCAGGCTGCCGCCTATCTCCATGAGGTTGAGCGCTATAGTTATGAACACGGCTATGAGGCCCACAAGTATAGCGTTGCTCAGCATAGACACCACGGGCTTGTCCTCCTCGTGCTCCGCGCCGGTGCTAAGGCTCTGGCCTATGAAGCCGGCTAGCGCCATGCTTAGGAGGCTGCCGTAGACTAGGACCACTATGCCGCCCAGGAGCTTCGGCAGGTAGTAGACTATGCTCTCTATGACCTGGTACGCAGGGCCTGCTATGTGCATGTAGGGCAGGCTCAATATTAGGGCTATGACGAATATGTACGTCTTGACGATTGCCCCGGTAAGGTTGGAGAGGTCGATACCCAGCTCGTCGTACTTCCTCCCGACCGCGGTCCTTCTAAGTGGTTTCTCGACGACGCTCTCCACAATTCTGTTCACTGCGTTGCCCACGACAGCGCCTATGAAGTAGCCAACCGAGAGTATTATTATGATTGCGAGTATGTCTGGTATCGCCGCGACTATCTGGTTGACCTCCGCCTTAATTGTCTCCTTAATTCCTGCTCCCGCTAGGAGAGCTAAGCTCGCCATACTTCTCTCACCCCGTAAAATAGGCGTTTTGAAAATAGTTCTCCTGCCTGTTATTAAGATGTTCAGCACCCAATATATAAGAGTAGCGCAGCGTCTAAGCCAGGGATAGGCGTCGGGATGATGAGCTCGGCACGCCCGACCCCCACGTCTCCTGGGGAATGGGGAGGGTCTTGAGTGCTGACCGGGCCTCCGGAGATCTGCGGGGTCAAGTTCAGGGGTTACAGGTGGAGGGGCGAGTGGCTCGAGCCCGGGCTATCACTGGTCTACACGGTTAACGCCGAGTTCCTCTACTGGGCCCTTGAGATGCCGAGGTTCCGCGACGCGCTAAATCGGGGGGACTGCACTGCTGACGGCAAGTGGGTCGCGCTGCTTGTAAACCTCAAGTATGGCAGCCACGTGATCGAACACCTCCCCGGGAGCAGGATGATCTACCGAGTCCTCGACCACGCCTCGAGGGAGGGATTGGTAGTCGCGATAGTGGGGAGCACTCCCCGCGTGCTGGCGGAGGCGGCGAGGAGAATAAGGATGGAGTGGGGCATAGAGCCCCGCGTGTACGCCCCCGGCATTATTCCCCCCGACCCGCGGGGGGCGCCGGAAGAGGTTGAGAGGATAGCCAGGCTCGTGGAGGAGTGGAGGCCGGACATACTGTTCGTTAGCCTGGGCCCTCCCAAGCAGGAGCTCCTCATAGACATGATACGTCCCAGCCTTGAGAGGGCGGGTGTGAGGCTGGCGATGGGCGTGGGGGGCGCGGTGAACATGCTGGCGGGCCTCGAGAAGCAGGCGCCCCATATAGTCTCGAGGCTGGGCCTGGAGTGGCTGTGGAGGCTCGCGCAGAACCCTTCTAGGTGGAGGAAAGTGGTTAGGAGTCTCCGGGGCCTAGCTTGTGCTGCTAGGGAGGCCCTCTCTACCCGGCTCTTCCAGCGATCTTCTTGACCTCCTCTAGCGCGAGGTCGGCGTGCTTCTCGGCGGGCCTAATATTGCGGAGTACCCTCCTTATGATGCCGTTACTGTCAATGA
>WAOS01000008.1 GCA_015521185.1 Desulfurococcales archaeon
TAGTAGCCCAAGCTAAGCAGGCCGTCGCACCCGCGGCACCAGCCGCGCAGACCGCGCCCACCACCGCTCCTGCTGCTCCCCAAGCAGCTCGAAGAGAGGCCGAGGAGAAGCCGGCTAGCACTAGAGTGGGGGCGGCGAGGGGCTCGGAGGAGATAGAGAGAAAGCTCTCCCGCCTCGAGAGGGCGCTCGCCTCCGCCCTGGAGAGGGGATCCCCCATCCCCCAGGAGACCCCTGTCTCTGGGCGCGAGGGGGAGTTTACCCTCGAGAAGCTCGCGGGCCTAATTAGGCTCATATATGAGCTCCAGGTCCGCGTCCCCCCGGAGTACTTGATGGGGCTAGCCGAGATCCTGGCGGAGACCGGCCTAATAGACTCGTCCCAGAAGGAGGCCCTGAAGAAGCTCATACAGCTCGCCAAGCTAGGATACGAGCATGGCCTGGGAGTTGACGAGAGCATCGCTATACTAGCCGCCCTATCCAAAGAGCTGGGCCTAGACGTGACCTCGATCACCGAGGAGCTCGTCAAAGCAATACTGAAGAGGAGGGGTGAAAGCGATTGGGAGAGTCCACCACACTAGCGCACGCAGTATTCATAATAGTATCGGTGATGATGGCTAGCATGCTAGCCATATTCGTATTCGCCAAGCTAGGATACCTCGAGTCTGTATTCTCCCAGTCGATACAGGATAAGAGCGCAGCCGTGGGCATACGCCTTCTGATAATAAGCGCGTACAACAACACTAACAACGGAACAATTGACATATTCGTCAAGAACATTGGGACTCTCCCATTCAACGACATGAAAAGAATGGACGTCTACATAGGAAACTACACGGAGGCTCTCGACTACTACACGTACTCGCAGAACCTGACTTCCGGCCACTACAACTATGTCGAGTACTCGGGAAGCGATGATGTGTGGAGCCCGGGCGAGACAATCAAAATAGTTGTGAAACCCGTTAAAAACTACGATGACCTCATAAGGATCAAGATCGTGCTCCCCAACGGTGCGAGCGCCGAGGAGGTTGTAGAGCTCCTACCGGGGTGACCCGCCGTGGGCCTTAGCACTGTAATGTCCTCCTCAATAATCTTCTACGTGCTGCTAGTGCTCATGGGAGCTATAGCGGGAATGGTCGTGCAACACCTCGACTATCTCGTCCTCGCAAATCAGGAGGCTCAGAAGTACATTCTGCAGCACGAGGAGATCGACATACTGAATGGAGAGTACGGATTATCGCTGAACCCAACATATTACTATATACGGCTGAACATCTCCAATACAGGTAACACGTTGATATATGATTATCAGCATACTGACATAATACTTACAATTCAAAGAAACAATATTAATTATATTGTAAGAGTTCCGTTTAGAGGAGACGTGGGAAACCTGAATAATTTAGAGTTCGGCTGGTATGTTGAGGGGATATACGACTCTACCGGAAACTTCATAGCGTATACGGACGAGAACCCGGTGTACTGGGAGCCTAACACAGTGATACGTATACTAATTGTTATTCCAATAACTTATAGGCCGGATACTGGCAGCACTGTCACGATATCTATCGCCACGCCCCAGGGCGGATACGATTTCCTCCGCTTCACGTGGGAGATATGAGGGGGTGCTGGTCGTGCCGGTCCGGATGCTTCCGACGGGGAACGAGGAGTTCGATCTCAAGCTTGGCGGCGGGCTAGTATACCCTGCCCTCATAGTTATTGAAGGCGAGCACGGTACCGGTAAGACTGCTATAGCGCTGCAGTTCCTCCAGGGAGCGCTTCGGGCCGGGCTGAGATCGGTAGTGTTCACCTCTGAGACTAGGTCCTCCGACTACGTCTTGAAGGCGGAGAGCTCCGGGTTCCCCATAACAGACTACTACATACGCGGCCTTCTCCGCGTGTACTCGATACAGTATCCCGGTGATCTCACTAGGGATACGGCGAACATGCTCACCGTCCGCCTCACAAGGGCTCTACACCGGCTCCAGGCCGATACTGATCTCGTTGTGATTGACAGCGTATCCTATTTTGGGAGTGTGGCCAGCGAGCCGCTCCTCAACAGGCTCATATACACTCTTAGGAGTATGACTATGAGCGGTGTGGGCGTTATCGTCACGGTACACAAGGACTCTCTGCCCCCAATCGCGACAACAGAATTAAAGGCTAGCGCTGACGGGTACCTGAGGCTCTCCCCCGCGGTTATAGGGGGGAGGAGGCTGAAGGTGCTGTCGGTCGTGAAGCTTAGGGGGGCGCCCCCAGGGATAGAGTCGACCATATCGTTCGACGTAGATCCCGCGTTCGGGATCAAGATAGTGCCTATAATGGTGTCGCAGGCATGAGGGTGATAACGCCGTGTCCCTTGGCCGGTTCCGCCCCAGACTGAAGGCTAAGCGTGGGAAGGAGGAGGCAGTGGAGGCAGCAGGGGTTAAAACCCTCGAGTTCGGCGATAGGCCTCCCTACCTTCTCGAGTATATTGAGAAGGTTAAGGAGGAGCTGGGCGAGGAGCCGGAGATAGTTGATAAGCCGAGCCCCGAGCTTAAGAGGGCTAAGAAGTTCAACGTGATCTATCCTGTGGGCGGGGGCGTCTTCATACACGCGTACACCCCCAAGGACCCCTTCGAAGCCTTCAATATCTACGCTGTCATAGAGCCTACCCGGCCCCCACAGATTCTCCTCCGGATTATGGATGAGGCCCTGGCGTTTGTTATTACGGAGGAGATGAGGCCTAAGAGCGCGGAGGAGAAGAAGGCCCTGCTCCTCGAACTTGTCGACAAGATAGTCGTCCCTGTCGACGAGGAGCCAGATTACAATGAGCTCCTGGCTAAGGAGGAATTCGAGCGAGTACCGGTCAAGAGGGATATAATAGACTACTTGAAGTATCATCTCGTTAGGGATAAGGTCGGCGTCGGAATCCTAGAGCCGTTCCTCCGGGACCCCTTCCTCGAGGACATCACTTGTAACGGTGTTGGCCCCATCTATGTTGTGCACAAGATTTTCGGTAACATGAAGAGTACTGCAGGGTTCAAGACTGAGGATGAGCTAGACGACTTTATCATAAGGCTGGGAGAGAAGATTGGGAAGCCCATAAGCCATGCGAGACCGGTAGTAGACGCTACGCTCCCGGATGGTAGCAGGATTAACATAGTGTTCGGCAAAGACGTCTCCCTCTTCGGAAGCAACTTCACGATAAGGAGGGTAGCAAAGATACCGATTAGCGTGACCCAGCTGATCAACTGGGGCACGTTTGACGAGAGAATAGCGGCTTACATGTGGATGATGCTCCGAGAAGGTATGAGCGTGTTCATATGTGGAGAGACCGCGAGCGGTAAGACGACTAGCATGAACGCTATAGCCGCTTTCATCAAGCCGACCGCTAAGATAGTGACGATAGAGGATACGGCGGAGGTAGTCCTCCCCCATCCCAACTGGACTAGGGAGCTGACGAGGGATACCGGTAGCCCGGAGACTAGTGTGACGATGTTCGACCTCCTCAGGGCGGCCCTGAGGCAGAGGCCCAACTACATCATAGTTGGTGAGATAAGGGGTGCCGAGGGTAACATAGCTTTCCAGGCGATGCAGACGGGCCACCCAGTCATGGCAACATTCCACGCCGCAGACCTAACGAGGCTAATACAGAGGCTTACGAACCCGCCCATAAACGTGCCTAAGACAAGTATTGACAGCCTCAACATAGCCTGGTTCCAAAGCGCCGTCTACACCAAGACCGGGCTCCTAGCTAGGAGGGTCATTGCTATTAACGAGATCATAGGATACGACCCCGCCACTGAGGGTATTGCTGCGATACCCGTCTTCACCTGGGACCCGAGCCAGGACAAGTTCATGTTTGCCGGTAGAGGAGCGAGCTACCTGCTAGAGGAGAAAATAGCTACTATGAGGGGTATTACGAAGAGGGAGATGAAGGTGATCTATGACGAGCTCGACCTCAGAGCCGAGTACTTGAGGGAGCTCGTGAACAGGAAAATATTCGATTACCACAAGGTGTACAAGGCCATAATAATGGCTGACAGGCTCGGGGTGGAGGAGGCCCTCAAGAAGCTGAGGAGCGGAGCCCTAACACTCTAGAGGCGGAGCAGTATGGTGAAGGCTGCTAAGCCTATCATTGCTAAGGCCGTCAGGATCCTAAGGACGAGCATATTCGTTCAGGCAGGAATAGCCGTCATCCTCGTCGGAGTAGTACTCTTCATGTACCTGCACTCCTCGCCCAGTCTACTCATGAGAGTCATCCCACTACTAGTCATAGTTGCTGGAGCCCTCCTCTCAGCATTCCCGATAATACACAGATTCATGGGGGCCCCGAGAGTCGACCTAGACCTAGTATACGCGCTCCTCCACATGAGGCTCATCGCCTCGGGCAAGGCCCCTCCGGGGAAGGTCCTCAGCGCCGCTGCCGACCCAGAGCTATACGGCAAGTACTCTAAGCTCTTCGGGCGTGCTGTAGCGCTCGCAAGAGAATGGGGCTACAACCTCTCCGACGCGCTGGCATACCTCTCCAAAGGGGTAAAGGAAACGAGCTTCCGGGAGGTAGTCCAGAGGCTCTCAGCCACCATAAGACTAGGCGCTAACCTAGAGAAGTTCTTCGAAACCGAGTACAGCACCCTGTTCCACGAGTACCAGTTCCAGTACCAGAGATCCGTGAACAACATGAGGGTCCTCCTGGGCGTATACGTCGCTATAATGGCGGCGATGGTCTTCATGACGTCCAACATATTGCTCCTGTCCTTCTTCTACGGCGGCTCACTCACGATAGTGTTCGAAGCCATACTTATAGGTGTGCTAGTCACAATAGGCCTCGGACTCATAATTATAATGGTGCTCCCAAAGGATCTCTTCGAGGTCAAGGGCAGGTTCAAAAAATACAATAAAACCCTTAAACTTATCGATATCTCCGCTATAGGCGCAACAATAGCTGCCATCGCCCTGGCAGCCCTCACAATAAAGCTCAGGGGGACTAGCCAGACAAGCCTATCAATCGCCCTACTAGTCTCTGGAATCCCCTTCATTATTCCGGGAGCCCTAGCGCTCAAGCTCGAATCCGAAGTGCAGGACATAGACGTGTTCTTCCCCGTCTTCATAAGGAGCCTGGGAAGCTTCATGGCTACAGTCCCGAGCCTCAAGAACGCCCTATCCCAAGTACTCAGAGCTGAGCTGGGAAAGCTGACGAGGCTCCTCACAAGATTCCTAGCCAGGCTCGAGAACGAGGTCCCACCGCAGATAGCATGGAAAATATTCGCTGCGGAGTCCGGGAGCGAGCTGGTTAGGAGGGGCTCCCGAATATTTCAGGACACCGTAGAGTACGGGGGAGACCTAGTACTCGCCGGCGACTCAATATCTAGCCATAATAACACGCTTCTAGCCCTTCGAAGACTTAGAGGACAAGTATCGTCCAACTTCATATCAAGCGTGATCATAATCCACGCGACAGTCGTAGCCATCTCAATATTCATAATGGGCCTTATCGAGTACTTCAACAGGGTAATCGAGGCGATAATGGCTAACCTCGAGCAGACCATAACTCCCTACTTATTCTTCTCCCCTATAAACATGAGCGTCGTCAGCATACTCATCAACATCTTCATCGCCTCGCTAACATTCATAAACGCGTACCTAATAGTAGTGGTGAGACCCTACAGTAAGAGGGCGTTCTGGCTGTTCTTATCAATACTAATGGTGGTCACAGGCATAGCCGCATACCTGAGCTACGTGGTCGTCGGATACCTGATAGAGACCATGGCAGGAATCCAGATAGTGCCTATACCTGGAACGTGAGGGAAAGAGGGGGCTCATCGGACGAGCCTCAGGAGGATCTCCCTGATTGCCGCCTCCCGCCCCGTGCGGAGTAGTATCTCCTGCGGGACAGGGGGGAGCGGGAGATCAGGGGATAAGTGTGTCCAGCCCGATACCCTCGACTGTCTGAGCGCGGCGGCGAATAGGTTCCCTATCTCGTCAATGGTTAGCACGGCTGAAAGATCGGAGCCCTCGCCACGCAGGAGTATGGCGGGCTCCCGCCTCCCCACCGCGAAGTCTTCTAGCGGTCCGTGGAAGTACTTGACGACCCCGACCTTCCCCGACTTGAGAGGCGACTGGTAGGCGATCGGCGATACGATTAGGTTCTTCCTTATCAGCCTGTCCACAGCGGCTTTAGCCTGCTGGAGAGTTATCCCGAGGCTCTCTGCAGCCTCCTTGAACTCGAGCATGCTCGCTGTTAGCATTGATAGGAGCCTCGCCTCCACAGGAGTAGGCCTAGCCCTCTTACGAGCGGGGAAGTTGAGGGATGAGCCGCACTTCACAGCCGCTATTGTGAAGGGGCCATAGTACTTGGCGCCCATCTCTCTTAGGAAGGCCTCTAGCGCTTCTCCATACTCGCTGGGCACATATATCATTCTATACAGCGCATTATTGGAGAAGTCATAGATGTAGTCGCCCCTCATCTTCTCAACACTTACAGCACTCCCACGCTTAACCCTAACAATGTAGATGCTGATCCCGAGAGCCCTAGTGTTGGGGATCAGCCTGACAACAAGGCCATACTCATCCCTGAAAGTTCTCACAGCCCTGTACAGGGTGGGCCTGGAGACGCCTAGAGCGTCCGCCAGGCTAGTTATCCCTATACCATTCCTCCAGTTACTGCAAATACCGTGTATCAGCTGGTCAAGCGTCAAGCTCCTCCTGCCCACAAGGCCACCCCCTACTAGAAGAATATTGCAGACCGTTAGCCTGGCCCCCACAATAGTAATGTCTATTCACTCTCCTATTAAAAGTCGTTAGTCAGTATTACGGGGGCGAATCTAAACCTCAACCAGTCATACAGGGACCACTATCCTCGAGAGCCTCTCCTCGACAACCCCGAGTGAGGAGCTGACCAGCTCCCTTACGAGTAGCACTGCGCTCACGCTCTCACCAGTAGGCACGGACCTCTCCAGAACTATTCTCCAGGGAGCCAACAACCCGTCCACAGAGAATCCCCGGACCGGCCTGGCTGGAAAGGTCCTAGCATTATAGTAGGGGGACCCCTCAACCTCTACCCCGATAGGCGCGCTCTCCAGAGCGCCATGGGCAACAAGGGACTCAAGGAATACTTTTAGAGCGGTCCGCCCCTCGGCAACGCTGTAAGTGATCCCATACGAGCGGGACAGGCCCTCGTAATACGAGATAGTCTCCTCCCCGGGGAGGACCAGTACGAAGTGAACCGTCTTGCCCCGCAGCCCCTCCGCCTTAGCGAGAGCTCTATGGAGGGGCTTGTTGAACTCCCCATCAGTAACCACTATGCTCGAGCGTATCGGGCTACTCGCAATCTCGCGTAGAAGAGGTTTAGGGTTCGTGGCGTAGCAGATCCTCTGCGAGACGAGCGCCTCCCCCGGGTCCCCCGCCGGCGACTCGTCCGAAGGGTATATTCTCCGGGTGTCGCGGCAGAAACCGTAGAGAACAATGTTTTCCCCTACGAAGCCGGATAACCGGGCTAAGACACTCTTTACAATGAAAATGCGCTTGCCGTCCATAGAAGGGCTGAGATCGACGAACACGTTAACCCTGGAACTCCCAGGCCTCGGGTGGGGGTAGATCTCGAGGACGGTCTTCCCATCGCATGAGTACCGGGACACGCGGACCGACAATCCTGGCGGGCACCCCCAGTTATAGGGCTACTTGCTGGCGAAGTTAAATCGTGTCTAGCCTCCTCGGCCGCCCATCTTCTCGATGTACTTCTTCATGCACTCGGAAGGCTTATGGGGGACAAGGCGGTCCTCATCTATAATATGGACTACTCTATGGCCCCTGTGGCTGAGCACCTCAGCAATTATCTTTCTATGGCACCTCCACGGCAGCTTCTCGCTGCATAGTATCACAACGGGGCTCCTCCTGGCTAGGTCCTCTATTAGCCCGAGTGCTCTCTGCGCTCTCGGGCTAGTTAGGATATAGGCCGCGTAAGCCTTGAAACCCTCGCTCTCGTAGCAGTCGGGGAGGGGGACACCCTCCGGGACATCCCTCCCCAGTCTCCTGTACCCGCCCAGCTCCTCCCCGAGCCAGACATACTTGATGCCTTCAGCCGGCAACGCCCTCTCCAGGCTCTCCCTGGAGAACCAGGGCGATCTGCGGCTACTAGGCCACCTCCTAACGTCGACCACAGTAGTGGCGCCGGCACGCCTCAGTATGCGGAGGACCTCGCCCAGTCTCCTCGTACTGTGGCCGAGGGTGTAGATGACAGCCATTACTATTAGCTCCCTCTAGCGTGAGAGCACTGCTATGCTTCTAACCACGTCCGCAGTGTCCTCGCACTTGTCCGTCGCGGTCTCGAAGCTCTCCAGGGCCTTGTTTGCGACAATACAGGTGCCGGGCCTCCCGTGGGTGTTGCACCACGCTACTAGGAGCTCCTCCGTCCTACTCCTTATCTCGTCAGCCCTCTCCTCTAGCCTCTCGACCTCCCTCGCCAGCTCCACGGACCTCTGCGGGTTGCGGCGGAGGCTGTGCAGCGCTTCAGCTAGCTTGTCTATGGCCTCGTTAGCGATCTCAACTATCTCCTTCATCCCGTCGATAGCCTCGTCTGGCAGCTTGTCTGACCCTGTGCGGACGTACACGAGGAGCCTCCTAGCCCCCGAGTTTAGGTGGGCCGCTATGTCGTCGGAGACTAGGACGAGCCTGAGGAGCTCCTCCCTATCTATAGGGTGGAACAGGCCGGCGGCGAGGTCCTCGATTATCTCGTCCTTAACACGGTCCGCGCTCCTCTCCGCCTCCTTAACCTGCTTGTAAGCCTCCTCAACAGCGCTCGCATCACCTGCCCGGACCGCCTCGACAAGGCGGAGAGTATTCTCGGCAACCTTCTTGATATGCGAGAGGTGGCGTAGCTCCCTCTCGAGAATCTCCGCCTCCCTCCTCCTACTGATCCACCACCAAGTGCTCGCCACCGCCAGGCACCTCCACGCTCTAGATGTGGCTTATGAGAATGTAAATAACAGATGCTAGGCCGGCCGCTATGGGGACCGTAAGGAGCCATCCAGCTATTATGAGCGCAACAGTGTGACCATCGATCCCGCGGAGGCTCCTCTCCCTGGCGATCCCGACGCCTATAACTGAGGAGACGCTCGCGTGCGTGGTCGAGACGGGCATTCCAAGGAGCGTGAAGAGGTAGACAACGCTAGCGTTAGCCAGCTCCGCCGCAGCCCCGGAGACGTAGTCGAGCCTGGTTATCTTGAACCCCACAGTCATAATCACCCTATAGCCCCACGTGAAAGCTCCGAGCGCTATCCCAGCGCCGCCCAGCAGCGCTAGAAGTCTCATGGTCTCCGCATCTGGAACGCCTAGCACTGGGCCGACGACCCCCACGTAGACACCAGTAGCGTTGCCTACATCGTTGGCCCCGAAAGCGTAGGCGCTGAAGGCTAGGTTGAAGAGTAGGATCCCCTGGAAGAGCCTCTCAACTCCGACCCCGCGAGCGGCCAGAGAAGAGTATAGGCGGGCGAAGAGAGCGTAGAGCAGCGCCGCAAGAACTATGGCTCCCAGCGGGCTAGTGATCCAGCTGAGAACAACCTTAGCCACAACGCCCCAGTTAATCCTCTCCACCTCACCGTAGACCAGCCACCTAGTGAGACCGACGCCCAGAACAGCCCCAACTGTCGAGTGAGTCGTAGAGACTGGGAGGCCCTTTCTAGTTGCTAGCGTCACCCAGATGCCCGCGGCCAAGCTAGCGCTTAACGCCATTAGCGGGTCCAGATCCCTAACCACGCCCTTCCCAATAGTCTTGATAACCTTGTAGCCCTGGAGAAGCGCTCCTATCACGGCGAAGACGGAGAAGAGGAGGATAGCCTTCCTCAGAGTAATAGCCCCGGAGCCAACCGCCGTGTCAGTCGGGTTAGCAGCATCGTTAGCCCCGAGGTTCCAAGCCATGTAGAAAGCCACCACGAGCCCTATCAGAACAATAACTTCGTCGCCAACAGGGCCACTGCCCAACCCTTAGATCCCACGCGAGGCCAATTGGAGGTAGTGGTTCTTAAGCAGTACCCCAACGAACACAATAGTTTCATATAGCTTATCCTACGCTTAACCTCGATGATAATCTCTTAAGTAAGCAATCGAGTGTTCTCCGCGCATGGGGGCAAGAGAAGAAATTTCTCCGTCGGTATTCTCTATGTTATTCATGAAATAGTATGGTGTGTTGAGGTTGCCGTGTAAGATACTAGCTAGAGAAGTAATGTCTTCTCCCCCCATTTGTATAAGTCCGGAGAGCACGCTGTTAAAGGCTATACGTCTTATGTCTAGTCACGATATTGGTAGTGTTGTAATAGCTGAAGCTGGCAAACCCGTAGCTATTATCACGGAAAGAGACGTTGTGAGATGCATCGCGGAGAAGGGCGAGGAAGCTCTTAGACTAAGAGCTATAGATTGTGGGACGCGTAATCTTCTGGTTGTGAGGGATGACACTTGCATAGTAGATCTTCTGGCTATAATGAGTAAGTGGAGGGTTAGGCACGCTCCTGTTGTGGACAGCGACGGTAAACTAGTTGGGGTTGTGACGCTCAGAGACGTGGCCTACAAGATTGTCGACGAGCCAGAAATACTTCTCGACATCCTAGACTTGAGAGTGCCCGAGCTATCGCGAGACGCACTATACCTCCTACTCCGAAGCTTAAGGTTCGGGAGAGAGGGATAGTCAATGAAAGAGACCCGAACAGGACTGTGCATGTATTGCGGAATGGCCTGCCAGCTCAACTACGTCTTCGAGAATGGAAGGCTCGCCCGAGTAAGGCCTCTCCGCACAGACCCCGTTAGTCGGGGTGCCCCCTGCATTAAGGGGCTAACTCTCCACGAGGTTGTGGGGAAGGGCCGGCTCAAGAGGCCCCTCGTGAGGAGGAGCCCGTGGAGGCCTCCTCGCGAGGCTTCTTGGCAGGAGGCGCTGGGTCTCCTGGCCGATTGGCTCCGCGACGCTGACCCGCACGAGGTAATGGTTATAGCTAGCGGTAAAACGAGTAACGAGGACGTCTACTCCCTGGTGAAGCTTGCTAGGGGGGTAATCGGAACGCCCAACGTCGACAATTGCTGCGGCAGGCTATGCCACGCACCAACTATAACAGTACTAAAGGATATTTACGGTATTCCGGCCAGCCCGGGATATTTCGATGATATCCTCAGCCTCGACTTGCTCCTACTCGCTGGAACTAACCCGGCGAGCAACTACCCAGTAATGTTTAACCGGATAATAGCTGCCAAGAGGAGGGGCAACCTTAAGCTGATAACTGTTGATGCTGTGAGGAGCGAGACCTCGCAGTACTCGGACTATCCCCTTATCGTCCGCCCCGGGAGCGAGCTAGCAGTGTTCAACTATTTCGCTAGGTCAATCATCGAGCACGGGGCGTACGACGATGAAGCCGAGTCTCTGCCGGGCTTCCGAGAGTATGCTCGAGCCGTAGCTCCCTTCACGCTGGAGCTAACCGCGAGGATATCGGGGGTCAGCGAGCAGCTCCTTAGGAGCGCGTCCCTAGCGCTGATCGAGTCGAGAGCCCGGGGCGTCGCCAATGGTATGGGGCTGACACAGCACTCGAACAGCGTGGAAACCCTGTACGCCCTCTACGATCTCTCTCTGCTCATGAGCGCTAAGGTCGTCACGGGCAGGGGCGAGGTAAACGTTCAGGGCGCTGGAGACATGGGCGCTTCCCCCGACTCTCTTCCAACGGGAGGTATGGAGACGTTCTCGGAGCTCTCACGCCTGTGGGGGTTACCTGTTGAGCCTGTTAGAGGCGTGACAATGTCGGAGGCGTTCTTCCACGAGCCTATGGGAGTATACCTCATATCCTCTATGAACCCCGCGCACAGCATGCCCGCGACAGATATAGTTGCTAGGCGCCTCGAGAACAGCTTCGCTGTCCAGATGGACTCCTACTATAACGAGACTAGCGAGCACGCCACGCTAATCCTACCGACGCCCCTCCTAGTTGAGAGGGACGGCACAGTAACTAGCGGGGAGAGGCGGGTGAGAAGCATTGGATCCCCACTCGCCCCTCCCCCAGGCACTCGTAGGGAGTGGATAATTGCTGCAGCACTGGCCCGTCTCATAGGAGCAGGGGACAAGTTCGACTACGACAGCACGTGGGATATTACACGGGAGATAACCCGCGTGGTCCCCGCGTACCGCCAGGTAGACGCAGAGAAGCTGATGAGGGGAGAGGACCAGTGGGCGAGCAAGAGTATACGGTGGAAGAGGTTCCGACCCCCAGTATTCAAGGGGCTCGACGAGGCCAGGAGCCCGGGCTACCCATGGATACTAACGAGCTTCAGGAGCAGCCACCACTTCCTAAGCAATGAGGCCACCTCTAAGAGCGAGACGCTGAGCAAGTTCCCGGAGAGGCCCGGCCTCTATATGAGCCGGGAAGACATGGAGTGCCTGGGCCTAGCGGACGGGGACCTGGTGAGGATATGTACTAGGCACGCCTGCAAGGAGCTCCGAGTGTACTCCTCCCACAAGCTCCCGAGAGGAGTGCTAGGGGCCTACTGGCACTTCCGGGAGGTAGAGTTTAACAGGCTCGTCCCCCTACGCTTCGAAACCGTCACCATGACGCCACAGTACAAGAACATACCTGCCAGACTAGAGCGAGAGGGCCGCGTTCTACGGCCCTGCGAGGAGTCTGGGCGCAAGGGTTAATGGCTCGAGGCCAGGCATTTCGGCTAGCGGGTGGAATAGGTGGACCTCGAAAGGCTCTTCGTCCTCGGCCTCGACAGCGCGCCCCCCAGGATACTCTATCGGGACCTGCGCGGAGAGCTGGAGAATATTGAGAGCATAATGGAGGTTAAGCGCGAGCTCCGGAGCACGCACCCCCCAATAACTATTCCCGCGTGGATAAGCATGGCGACCGGGCGGACCCCTGGTGAGCTCGGCCTATACGGCTTCCGCCACAGGCGGACCGGGAGCTACACTGATATGTATATAGCGAATAGCAGGCTGGTCCGCGAGAAGCCCGTGTGGGCCTATGTCGGGCAGAGGGGCGGTAGGAGCATTATCGTGGGTGTTCCCCCCAGCTACCCGCCTAAGCCGGTCCGGGGCTGGCTTGTGACTGATTTCATCACCCCCGGCCCCGACAAGAACTATACCTGGCCTCCCAGCCTTAAGGCGGAGATCGAGGGGCTCCTCGGCGGCCCCTACATGTTCGACGTGGAGTTCAGGCTCCACGACAAGGACAGGATTGTCCGGGGCCTGTGGAGGATGACCGAGATCCAGTTCAGGGTTCTCGAGCACCTCGTCACCACGAGGGAGTGGAACCTAGCGTTCTACGTGCTGATCGGGACGGACCGGGTGCAGCACGCGTTCTGGAAGTACTACGACCCCTCCCACCCGAGGTACCCGGGCCCGAACAAGTACGAGAGTGTCATCCCAGACTACTACAGGCTCGTGGACAAGCTCTTCGGCAGGCTCCTAGAGAAGCTCCCCCGGGACACAGAGTTCATAGTCGTGAGCGACCACGGCGCCAAGCCTATGAAGGGGGCCTTCGCAGTTAACCAGTGGCTCATCGAGGAGGGCTACCTAGCTCTGAAAAAGCAGCCGGAGAAGCCCGGCACAGATCTCAGGCCGGACATGATAGACTGGGGCCGGACCGTTGCGTGGGGATGGGGAGGCTACTATGCTAGGATATTCCTAAACGTGAAGGGCCGCGAGCCGGAGGGCGTAGTCGAGAGGGAGCACTACTGGGACGTACTGGAGGAGCTGAGGAGGAAGCTCGAGAACATAAGGGGTCCCGATGGGGAGAAGTGGGAGACCCGGGCCTACGCGCCTAGAGAGCTCTACCCGGAGACCCGGGGAGACCCGCCCGACCTCATGGTCTACTTCGACGATCTCTACTGGAGGAGCGCTGGCACCATCGGATGGCCGAGCATGTACCTCGAGGAGAACGACAGGGGCCCGGACGACGCGGTCCACGACTGGATAGGAGTGCTGGCATCGAGCACGAGGCTAGAGGGGGAGCCCGAGAGCGTGACAGAGGTGTTCACCCGGGGCGTCCCCCTCATACAGGGCTAGCCCTCCACGAAGGGGTTGGGGAAGCGGAGCACTACCTCCGCGACCTCCGGCCTCATCATCTCCGGCGGGGGGACTAGGCCCCTGCGGAGCATCTCCCTTATCCGTGTCCCACTAATCTTTATCCTATGCTCCGGCCCGTGCGGGCACGTCTTCTCCGTAGCCATGCCGCCGCACTTCTTGCAGTAGAAGGCCTCCCTTATGAAGAGAGGAGTGACCCCTAGGTCGGGGAACTCGCGGAAGATCTCCCAGGCCTCGTAGGGGCCGTAGTAGTTGCCCACTCCAGCGTGGTCCCTGCCGACTATGAAGTGGGTGGCGCCGAAGTTCTTCCTCACTATTGCGTGGTGCACGGCCTCGCGCGGGCCAGCATAGTTCATGTTCATCCTTAGGGCTGCAAGGACGACTACGTCCTTGGGGAAGTAGTGCTTTATGAGGGCCTTGTAGGCCTCCATTATCACCTCGTCCTTGTAGTCTCCAGGCTTCTTCCACCCTATGAGCGGGTGCACTAGGAGGCCGTCCACGAACGTGAGGGCAGCCTTCTGAACATACTCGTGGCCCCTGTGGGGCACGTTCCTCGTCTGGAAAGCCACGATCCGTTTCCACCCCTTCTCGCGGAAGAGGACTCGGGTCTCGGCGGGCCAGAGGACGTAGCTGTCGAGGTGGTCCGAGTAGTCTCCTATGAGGTCTATGTCCCCGCCGACGAGGAGCTCCTTCATCCCCATGACGCGGCGGACGCCGGGATGCGCGGGATCCCTCGTCTTGTACACCTTGAGGGCGTACTCCTCCTTGTCCCAGCCGTAGACCTCCTCCACCCTCATGATAGCGAGGGGCTCACCCTTATAGTAGAGAGCGATATCGTCCCCCTCGCTAATCCCGGCTATCTCCTCGGGCGACACGTCTAGGACTACGGGGATAGTCCAGGGGAGATCGTTGCTCAGCCTCATGAGGTCTAGAACGCTCTGGTAGTCCTCCTGGACCATGAAGCCTTCGAGGGGGCTGAAGGCGCCGTAGGCTATGTCGAGTACGTCTATGACCCTCGTGAGGGGGACCTCGATCCTGGGGAGCTCCCCGGCCTCCCTCCGCAAGTACTCCCTTCTCTTCCCCCTCACAACCCTGTTCACGAGCCTCCCGCCGTGGGGCCTCGAGACCATCTCTTCTCCCACCTCCTTAGAGGTATCCGAGCCTGCGGAGCTTCTCGAGGATCTGCCTCCTCTCCTCCTCAGTGAAGGGCTCCTGCGCCTGCTCAGCCTCGTAGCTAGCTACGACCTCTCGGAGGACGTAGGTTACGAACTGGCTGACGCTTGTGAAGCCCGTGCCCTCTATGATCTTCTTGATCCTCTCATAGAGGGTCACGGGTATGCTGACGGTCGTGTACTTGCCCTTCCTCTCCCGGTCCGCCAAGCCCGTGCCACCCTAGGGCTTGGCGTGTGAGGAACCAGTTAATTAGGTTTAATTAAACGGGGGAGGAGGCTAGGCCTTGGACATTAGGTACTCGTGTATGTGCTTCGCCGCGTCCATACCGCTCTTAAGGGCCGGACCGATGAGGCTGGGCCCGTGCCTCACGTCGCCCGCGGCGAAGACTCCCTCCCTCGTGGTCGTGAACCTATCATCAGTTACTATGACGCCGCTACTGTCCACCTTGATGCCACAGCAACCGTCCTCAACGGGCGGGGTCGGGACGACACCGACAGCCTTGAGCACGTAGTCGAACTCCTCAACGAACTCGCTGCCCTCGATCGGCACCGGCTTAGGCCTCTTCTCAGCGCTAGTCCTAACCAGCCTCATCCTCACAAACTTCACATACCTCTTACCGTCCTTCTCGAAGAACTCGATGGGCTGCGTCAGCTCCCAGTACTTGGCGCCGGCAGCTATGAGGTGGTCGATCTCCCTGGGGCCCATAGGCGCGTACTCCTTAGTCCTCCTATAGCTTAGGACGACCTCCTTGACCTTCCCCTTCAGCTGCTCGTAGGTAAGCGGGACTAGGACCGCGTCCGCAGCCGTGAGGCCTCCGCCTATGACTAGTACTCTTCCCTCTAGAGGGGGCACCTTCTCCCACGGCTTGTAGCCGTAGAGGGCCATGTGTAGCGCGACCAGCCACTCCACCGCGGGGTACACCCAGGGCAGGTCCTCCCCGGGAACCTTCATGTCCCTGGTCTTCCAGGTGCCGGTGGCTATGAGGACCGCGTCACTCTCCTTGATGATGTCTTCGAGGTGCACCCGCTCCTGCGGCTCCACCACCTTATCCATTAGGCCGTAGCTCTTGGTCATGTCAACCTTAGTCCTAAGGACAAACTTGACTCCGGCGTCCGCGAGCTCCTTGATACCCCTCCTTATCGGCTCCTTGGGTATCCTCGTGACGGGGATCCCGAACATTATCATCCCGCCGGGCTCCGGATTCATATCGTAGACAGTGACGTGGTGGCCCTTACACCTTAGAATGCCCGCAGCTCCGAGGCCGGCCGGGCCAGCGCCGATAATAGCCACCTTCTTCCCAGTGTCCTTGATCGTCTCTGGCTTGCACCTGAGGAACTTCACCTTTCAAGCACCTCCTCTCGCGCCAGCGATACTATGATCCCCGCCAGAATAATAAGGAGGAGGAGTATCACAGCATATACCGGACCGGCCGCACCCTTATCCGCCTCTAGGCGCCCGGAAGTCCGGGGCACCTGGCCACCGCTAGTATCTGGACGGCCGCGAGCGCCGCCAGCACTACCAGGCCGAGCGTGGGCACGAGCCTCCTAGGCCTCGGGGGCCGGAGGCTGAAGCCCCTCAGCTCCGCCGCGATCCCGACCCACCTGGCCCTCTCGAGCATGACGCTCATTACGGGTAGGAGAACGGTCTCCACGTCCCTGGGCCTAATAGGGATGCGGGGGGCGCCCCTCTGCCTCCTCATAGCCATGATCTCCGCTAGGTCGTGCTGGGCGAGGCCTAGGAGGCGGAGGCTGAACGCTATCGAGAACGCTATCCCCTTGGGGAGCCCCAGCTCCTCCTCCAGGCTGCGGACCGCCTCCCTCGGGCTTATCATTGTGACGTAGACTAGGCTGACCCCCGCCAGGGCGGTGAAGCGGAGGGCAATGTTGATTGTAGCATCGACAGCTCCCTGGCGGACCGTGAGCGGCCCGATCTGGACTATAGGCCTCCCAGTGTTGGCGAGGATTAGGCTGTTAACGAACGTGCCCGCGACCCCTAGTATGAAGAGCGCGACCAGGAGGGGATACCTCCTAGCGCCCCTAGCGAAGCCTGGGACGCCGTTTACGAGAGCTAGGAGGATGAGGGCGCTCCTGCACCTAGCGAGGAAGACGAGCAGCGTCACTACTAGGCCGTAGACGAAGAGCTGAGCGGGTGTCGGGCGGGTCCTCACCATCTCCAGGCCCCCTCCATCCACTCTAGAACCCTCGCCCGGTCCGCCTCGACAAGCCTGCCCCCCACCACCATAG
>WAOS01000009.1 GCA_015521185.1 Desulfurococcales archaeon
GGGGGATACTAGTAGGCATACTAATAGGCCTGGCAAGAGCCGCTGGGGAGACCGCGCCCCTCCTATTCACTGTTGGAGGCGCCTACGAGGGCTACCACCTCTGCCTGTACAAGGTTGGGGGAGCAGTGCCCCTCATGATATACCAGTTCATCCAGATGCCTTACAAGCCCGCCCAGGACCTGGCGTGGGGCGCCGCGTTCGTCCTCATGACGATAATCGTGGGGGTCATGCTCTTGGCGAGACTCCTCGTTAAGGAGGTGAAGATACTGTGACGGGCTACGCCTTGGAAGTAAGGGATCTCGGGGTCACCCTCGCAGGGAAGAGGATTCTCGACGGCGTATCATTCCGGTGCCCCGAGGGTACGGTAACCGCAGTGATGGGGCCTAGTGGTACTGGTAAGTCGACGATGCTCCGGGCTATCAACAGGCTCCTCGACCTGAACCCAGAGGCTAGAGTAGAGGGGGACATACTCATCCGCGGGAAGAGCGTGTGGGACATGGAGCCCTACGAGGTCCGCAGGAGGGCCACGATGGTCTTCCAAGACCCCAACCCCTTCCCCCACATGAGCATATACGATAACGTAGCAGTAGGCCCAAGGCTCCACGGCCTTGCCAGGTCAAGGCAGGAGCTGGACGAGATAGTAAGGTGGGCCCTCGAGAGAGCAATGCTCTGGGACGAGGTTAAAGACAGGCTGGGGGACCCTCCCAGCAAGCTGAGCGGGGGGCAGAGGCAGAGGCTCAGCCTCGCGAGGGCCCTAGCCGTTAAGCCAGAGATACTCCTCCTCGACGAGCCAACGGCTAACGTGGACCCGGTGAACGCTGTTAAGATTGAAGAAGCCATCCGGAGTCTAGTGAGGGAGGAGGGCATAACAGTAGTGTTCGTGACCCACATGCCGAGCCAAGCGGTGAGGGTATCAGACTACCTCGTATTCCTCTACGGCGGCCGCGTCGTAGAGCAGGGACCCTCTAGGGAAGTAGCATTGAACCCCTCCAACCCTCTCACTGAGAAGTTCTTCAGGGGTGAGCTCTAGAATGGTAGAGGTATCTGGTAGGGAGGAGGATCTTGAACACATGATCTCCAACCTCCGGAGGCTCTTCAAAATATCCCTCGAATCTCTAGAATCGGTAGAAGAGGCCTTGAGGGACCCCCAGAAGGCGAGGGACCTGTCAGCCCAGACCAGCCTGGCCGAGCACCTAAAGGACACGATCTATAGCGAGGCCTTATTCTTCATAGCCAAGTGGCAGCCGTTGGGGCGTACACTCCTGTACGTTGAGTCCCTCATAAAGGTCTCCTACGATCTATTCCGGGTGACAAGGTATGCGAACGAGATAATGGTAACCCTAGAGCTAGCCGGTAAGGAAAAGCTAGACCGGTTGCCTGCCGAGGCGGCTGGTAAGGCGAGGGAGATGCTAGAGAAAGCCTTCCAAGCTTTCACCCAGAAAAAGCCGGAGCTCGCCCGTGGAGTGGAGGAGCTAGACTCCAGCATAGACAAGATGTACTACGACGCCCTAAAGAGGATAGCCACGAGGGAGGAGGTCTCCTGCACCGAGGCGCTGGAAGCCCTAATCCTGCGGCAGCTCGAGAGAGTCGCCGACCACGCCACGTATATCGCCCGGGAGACCCTGAGGGCTATAGGAGAGGCCAGCATAACTATATAGACTATAGTTCCCATTTACAGTCCCGGTAAACTAGTAATGGCTACATACACGCGCAAGGTACAGGTAACTGGTAAGTCCACCTTCATAGTCTCTCTACCCAAGGACTGGGCACAGTCCTGGAACCTCCGCCCAGGATCCGAGGTGGAGATCGAGAGGCTACCCGACGGGAGCCTCCTAGTTAAACCAGTCGCAGCACGCCGCGAAGGGGAAACGGTCAAGACCATAAGAGTGAACCCTGGAACAATCGATCTCCTACTCACAGAGATACTCTCAGCGTACCTTGCAGGCTACAATAAGATAATCATAGAGTACGAAAGCGTAGATATACACAGGGTTAGCAATATCGTGGAGGAGGCGAGGAAGAGAGCACTAGGCCTCGAAATACTAGAAGAACAGTACGGTAAAATAGAACTATGCACAATCACAGGGCCGCCAACAATAAGCGTTGACAGGGCATTCAACAGGATGATAAGCATAACCAAGTCAATGCTCGAAAACCTCTCCCAGGCACTCATCACCGGGGATGAGGCACTCCTAGACAGCATAATAGAGAGAGACACAGTGGTAGACAAGTTCTTCCTCCTCATAATGAGGGAGCTATCAATGCTACTCCAAGGCGAGCTAACACCCAAGGAGGCAGGAATAGAAACACTCCCTGAGATACTCTACAAGGTAATATCCGCTAAAAGCATAGAGAGAGTAGCAGACCACGCAGTACTCATAGCCCAAATACTCAAAACCACGAGGAGAGACGCGGTAATCACAGACGACCTAGTGGAACTCCTAGAAGACGCCAAGAAACTCTTCAACAAAGCCTCAACTAGCCTACAACTACTCGACAAGCAAAAAGCTCTGGAAGCACTAGAAGAAGCTCTAGCCTTCCGCGAGAAGGAGGAGAAGGCTAGAAACGCTATAACAATAACAAGCTACCTGCCAGACACGACAGCAATCCTAGACAGCATAAGGCGAATCGCAGCGTACAGCAGGGATCTATCTGAAGCAGTCGTAAGTATAGCTGAGGTGAGAACTTTCGCGTCTAAGCAAAAGAGACCATTTAGCAATGAAGAGAAAGTCTAACCTTGGCGTTTAAACACCGAATACTCTTCGGCGAGCCTACTACCTATAATCTTCCCAAATACGCCAGAGAACCAGCCTACTATTAGCCCCGCTATCACGTCGCTTGACCAGTGGACTCCCTGGATTATCCTCGACACTGCTACTGCCAGTGCCCATGCCCATAGGGCTATGGTGGTGAGGGTCCCCCGTCTTCCCGTGTAGTATGAGGCTATCGTTGAAGCCCTAGTGGTGTGCCCGGAGGGGAAGGCGTACTGGTCGACTCTTCCCAGGAGTCCGCCGGCCCTGCTCATGTAGCCGCTCGTGGGCGGTCTCGGTGTCGCTAGGCCCTGCTTGAGTAGGAATACGAGTGTCATTGAGAGGGCTAGCCCTGTCCATAGGCCTATCGTGTCCGGCCCCACCTTGCGGAGCCTGTAGTACTCCCATGCTAGGACTGCTATTGCTATGAGGCCCGTGAACTCTATGCTACCAGTCGCTGCTACTGCTTCCACCAGGAGGTTGCCTTGCCGTATGTTTACGTGTTTGAGTATCTCCTGGTCTAGAGTGTGGATTTGAGGGTATATTGTCGCCTCAGCCAATATCGCTACTAGTAGTAGCACGCCGGATACTAATAGGCTGGTTAACGGCGGCGTTTTTTCCATGCGCATTACTCCCCAGTCTTGTTAGTGTTTTCACGGGTTTTTGACGGCTTCGAGTTCCTCGAGGTAGGGTCGGGCCCAGCTCGTACCAGTGAACTCTCTAGGGGTGCAGGCGCATGTTATCCTGCCCGCCTCGAGGTAGGCGATCCGTGTAGCTAGTACTAGAGCATCTATGATATTATGGGTGACGTGTACCACTGTTATGTCCTCCTCTTTGTGTATCGTTGAGAGTAGCCTCCTTCCCGCTTGCCTCGAGCCAGGGTCTAGGTTAGCTAGTGGCTCGTCTAGTAGGAGTACTCTCGGCTTCACTGCTAGAGCTCTGGCTAGTGCAGCTCTCTGCTGTTCTCCACTGCTTAGTGTAGAGGGCTTCCGGTCGAGGAGGTGCTCTATTCCGAGCCTACGGGCGAGGCGCTTGGCTCTCTCCTCCGCCTCCCTCCTCGGAGTGCCTCGGACCTCTTGGGGGTAGACTATGTTCTCTAGCACCGTCATGTGGGGCCATAGGGCGTAGTCTTGGGGGACTAGTGCGAAGCCCCTCTCCTCGGGTGGGAGGTGGTCGATCCTTCGACCGTCTAGGAGTATCTCTCCCCGCCTCAGCTTCTCCAGGCCAGCAATGGTCCTTAGTAGTAGGGTTTTACCTGCCCCGCTGGGCCCCAGAACGACTAG
>WAOS01000010.1 GCA_015521185.1 Desulfurococcales archaeon
CCATGGGGAGGGATCCCGTGGGAGGGGATCCCGTGGATCCCGCAGGTCCGGGGGCAAATCACGCCGTCTATCATCAGGACAACATAGAGGAGGGCCCTGAGTGGAGGTCCTATTCGGATGGTACTAAGGGGTTCCGCAGGAGTAATAGCGACGTTTCCATGATATATGACCCGAGCCTGCAGCGCGTGCACTACCGGCCCCACGGCAAAGCAACGCGTGTAAAGAGGGGAATGAGGCAGAGTATGACTAAAGAGGAGTCCCTCCGCTACAAGGCAATAAACCTCCTCGCCGATGTTTTACGGAGGCTCGACCTGTACAATAACAAGACTGTGAAAGCGGCCGCTAAGACAGCAGTCGAAAAATACATTTCGATGAGCAAGAAGGAGGGTAGGAGGATTACGAACAAGGAGCTAGCATACCTCGTCGTAGCAGTACTAGAGTATATTATCGAGTTCTCCGGCTTATCCACGAGTCCAACCCAAGTAATAGAAGCAGTGCTTAGCGCTCGCTCCTCGCTTGTGAGCCCGAAGGATCTAGCCGATAATACTTGGAAGGTGAAGAAGAGGCTTAACAAGTATGGCATCCGCAGGCAGCTACAGCTAGCGCTAGCCTACGAGCCGTCCCGGAGGGGTACGCAGGACGGCGTGAGGATGTGCTCGGTTGGGAGGAGGGCTCTGAACATTATCAAGAGCCACGTAGGGGATGTAGTGGGGAACCCGTATCTTGCTAGAATAGCGAAGAAAATGTCTGAGTACATACTGGTTAGCTCTATACGCAATGGTAAGACCCTACACGGCAAGAGCGCCGAGGCTATAGCGGCCGCGCTCCTCTACATCTCTGCTAGGCTAGTAAACGTTGATGTAAGTCAGAAGCAGCTTGCGCGGATGCTTGGTATAAGTGAGACCAATGTGAGGAAGGCGTTCAAGTTCCTTGTCGATGGCCAGGCGATAATTGTCATACCAAGATATGCTGATGACCCTCTTCCTGCAGAGCCTATAGCGAAGCTTCCAGGCCTCTAACACTTTCCCTCTTTCCTTTGAAAGAACCCGTTACAGCTATTATGTTGTGCGCATTGCTTAACGTATAAATCCTCCAATGTACGATTATACAATGCTATGGGCGCCAAGCCCATATTCCATGAAGACGAAAATCCGGCCGGCGCTAATAGGGAGGGTGTGCTGCGACGTGACGAACACTAGCTTGAGCAAGCTTGAGAAGGAGGCTCTCGAGCTAATACGAAAGAACCGCGGGATACTGCAGAGCAGCCTGTGGAGGCAGTTGGGGCTAGACAGTAGGGAGGGCTCGAGGCTTGTCCTTCGCCTAGTGCGTAAGGGTCTCGTCAAGAGAGAGCAGGTTCTCGTGAACGGGAGGAGAACCTATAAGCTATTCCCGGTGGAGGCACGGGCGCAGGAGAGGAAGCTCATAATCAATATCGAGAGCATACTTATGATACCCTGCACCACATGCCCGCTCTTTCACAAGTGCGGGCTCGAGCCTGAGGTAAGCCCCGAGACTTGCCCCCAGCTAGACATCTGGCTGGAGAGAATGCGGTCGAAGAAGCGAGAGCTAATGAATACCTAGAGGTGCGCTCTCAACACGCTAACCACAGCCTCGTAGGGGGCGTTTGTGCGAAGCCCCATCGGGTGGAAATGAGTCCTACTAGCTCGATAGCCCATCCCTCGGAGATTATCGATTACGGCCGAGATCTTCGGAATTCTTGGTGTGTGTACAGACGCTAGAGCGTCGAGCCTGTAGAATATGCATGAGTCGCATACGGACGCTTCTTCGTAGAGAAGCTGGAGGAGCTTCCTAGTCCTTTCTCGGGTCTCTAAATACTCATACCCTTCTAAGGCGTTGAGAAGCGCGCTTATGAATTCGCCGTCGGAGAGGGGCCCAGTCCATACCGGGCCTATAATAGTTCCCTTCTCATCCGAGGGGCACTCGTCCCCTAGGACAGTCTTCCTTGCTTGCTGGCAGTAGACGGCATTACCTACGTGGCGCTCAAGCATGTTATCCGCTTTTCGAGCGCCTCGAGAGACGAGCATGTACACCCTGTAGTAGTGATCGGCGTAGTAGGATAGAACAGGGCGCACAGCTTTATCGCTGCTCGCGGCTGCCCTGGCTATGTAGCCTAGGAGTACGCGTAGTCCGATCTCTTTCGATTCGGGGGTTTTCGCTATTGAAACCCAGTACTTTCTCGTCGCGGCCCTCCTCTTGGAGCCCTCCAGTACTGCTAGGTCTGTGGCTGTGAATGCCGCGAGTCCCCCGTGGCCAACTGCGCGAATGGCTGCGTGGGCGAAGGGGGCTGGACTACCGAAGGGGTCTATGTCTGCGAGGAGGATGGGCTCCTCTCTGCGAATTGTTTCGAGCAGCGCGTTAGCGTCGGTGCAGTGAGGCGTTACACGGTCCGCCAGCCTATTGAGGGCTATATTCTCCCTGATGAGCTGGCACGCTCTAGGGTCAATATCGTTGGCATGAACTAGGATCTCACTAGTACTCTCAACAGCGTAGCGGACCGCTCTCACGCCCGTACCACTGAGAGCGTCAACAGCATGTACCGGCTTATGAGGCGCGTATCTCTCCACGTAGATCCTAACGGCGAGAACACTAACGTCTCTGTTGAAAACCATGCGCGGATTATAGAATACCGGCATCCAGGCTGGCTCAAACCCGTGGGGCGCCCTAGCTGTTTCCGGGTCCGGAATTAGAAGTAGGGCGCGCCCTTCCCTCACCACGGCAAGCCTCACTAGCGAGCACCCTCGCATAATCTAGCGCCTCTCGCCTAATGGCTTCACGGTTTTCCCTGGAGACCCAGAGTATGGGCCCTAAACGCTCTAGCGCCGCGTACAGCTCAGGATCCTTGTGTTTTAGCCTTCTATGGATCACGGCTATCATAGGACGGCCCTTCAGAACAATAACCTGTATCGCTTCCCTAAGCGACGGGACTGCGAGCTCCATAGGCCCTATTTCGTCTATGACTATGATATCCGAGGATTGAGCAGCCCTCAACAGATACTCGGCAGCGCCGGAAGCTTCATCAACGCAGACCCCGTAGCGGCCGACGCGGAACCTGCTACTGCATTCCACGTGGGCGAGCATCCAGCACTTGTCTCCCGAGAGTGTGCACAGCTTGAAACCTACTCTCCTGCCCCTAATCCTTACCTCGGGGGCATAGACGCCGTCTACCGTGCACCCCAGCGATTTGAGCTCGCGCGCCAGCCATTTAGCGATAGTAGTCTTCCCGCTTCCCGGAGGCCCTGTTAGGAGTACAGCCCTCATTCTCCTGCCCTAGAATCTCTATGAAGTCTTCCGGCTTAAGGGTTTCGTAGCCTTCTTTCTCGAGTATTCTCCCTACCCTAGGCGTCTCGACGACCACGTACTTCTCCTTTATGCCAACGGCGTTGGCCAGCTTGTTCAGATAGTAAACCTTGTCCAGCAGGCTCGTACTCCGGGATGGATGCTCAACGACTATAGTCATCTCTCTATTGTCCTTTCTCGCCGCGATATCGAGCGTGGTACGCTTGACGTGGACAACATTGTAGCCCAAATCCCGTAGTTTGCTCGCAAGCTTCTCTTCAACAATCGTGTCAAAGGTTGTTTCCCTCTGCCTCAGCCGCTTAGCCGGCGAGAACAAGTCTATAGGCTTAGCTATGTCCTCCCCGAGGACCTTGATAAGTATCTCGGCCTTCTCTAGTGTAGGCTCCATGCCTCCTCTCTCGTATTCGTAAACAGTCCTCCTGCTGACGCCCAGCATGGCGGCTAGGTCGCCGAGGCTCAGGTTGAGCTCTGTCCTCCGCCTTCTAAGTGTCTCCCCGTCGATGCTAACGGTGAAGTGGCTCTTCTCGACTCGGATGAATACTGGCTCCTCCCCTGATAGGACGTTTTCTAGTGTTTCGACTGTTACGGCTCTAACGCCGCTCTTCTCATACGCCACTCCGTCTAGCAGAGGCTCCCCTCCTCTCTCGGCTGCTATGATGAGGGGGGACAGGTCTAGGAGAGAGGCTAGGGATAGTAGCTCTCGTATCTCGCTCTTAGGAATTTCCTCGAGATCGTAGGCGACCTTAACGATCAGTCTCCTACCGTCCCGGAGTCTTACAGCTATGTCGATACTCCTCATTTTAATGCTTCTTGGATGCTCTATTACAGCTATGGAATCAGCATATCTATACAGCGTCGCCAGTACTCGATAAAGAATTTCTCTAGCCTCTCCCCGTCTCCTCAATCCCCATCACGCCGTAACATAACATAACTGGGAATCGCAAACCTAATAAGCGGTGGCCCTCTAGGAGGGGCACCCTGCCTCCTTCGCGACGGGGTTGAAGCCTGAGCAGAGCGTGCATACTAGGTCGCGGTATGAGGAGTAGGTCTTCCCGTTGATCCCAGTCTTCCAGGCCTTCTCAACTATCTCGGCTAGCTTCTCGATTAGGCTCTTGTAGGGCTCGCTAAGGAGCTTCTCCTCGAGATCGGGCCTACCCCTCTTGCCGCGAAGATAGTGTGTTATGCTGGCGGGTGTGAGGCCCATCATGCGCGCAACAGTATACTTAGAGTATCCCTTGGCTAGGAGCACTCTGACTATTGCGGCTCGAATCGACGGGAGTATCTCTCTGGACGCTATCTCGCATGGAAGCTCTGATATTCTCAGCCGGCTTGTTCCCGGGCGCATGGCGGTATAACACCTTAACAGCGTTAATGTATTATCCAGGCTGGGGATGCGGGGGGCGAGCCTTAAATCGTGCGAGTCTATACGCCAAGCGGATATAGGGTTCACTCTTTATACTGCTCCTGGAGTAAATGTGAGGGGGTGAGTCGGAGTGGCGTTCTACGAGTTGGACTTAAGCGAGGAGTTCAGGAAGGACTTAGAGGAGACCCTGCAGGACATGGTTAACCCGGTCGTTGTGGACGTGTTCGTAGGTCCGAATTGCGATACGTGCGACGACACTGTTCAGCTACTTAAGATGATGGAGGATGCAAGCCCGGTCCGCAACGGTAAGAAGCTTCTGACCGTGCGAGTTTTCGATAAGAGTATCAAAGAGCATGAGAAGTACTTCCGCCAGCAGAGGGTGGAGAGGGTCCCCACAGTAACGCTAATAGAGGGCTACATCCGCTATACGGGCATACCTGCGGGAGAGGAAATCAAGGGCCTAGTCGAAACCATACTTAGGATTAGCGAGGGAGACAGCGGGCTAGAGGAGGAGACCGGCGCTATACTAGAGACCCTGAAGAATGAAGTTCATATAGAGGTTATAGTAACACCCTCCTGCCCATACTGTCCATACGCGGCTCTCCTAGCCAACATGTTCGCTTATGAGGCGTACAAGAGGAATAACCCGAAGGTTATAGCAGACACTGTAGAGGCCTACGAGAACCCTGACATAGCTGATAAGTATGGGGTAACCAGCGTGCCAGCCATAGCCCTGAACGGTAAGCTGGCCTTCATTGGCGTGCCCGTCGAGGAGGACTTCATCCACTACGTGAAGGCTGCCAGCGAAGGAAAGCTCGAGGAGATAATGCTCAAGGACTACGGCGACGCAACGAGCCTCTAACCCCTCCTGCGCCGGAGGCGAAGGAAGAGTCCTCCCCCAAACCCTATCCTAACTTTCCCGCAAGACCCGAACGGCATTGGTATACGGACGAGATCAGCTGACACTGGTATTTCCGAGAGCCCCTCGGGCTCCTCAATTATAACGCTCTTCAGAGGGGCATATGCTCTAACCTCAACCAGCCCGTCGGCGACAGGGCTGTACCAGGCGGCCTCCAAGGATTTTCCGTTATAGTCTCCCACGATGAACACGGCGTTATGAGACCTCACATGGCCCAGCCCTCTTCCACAGGATTCGCCCAGCGATAGAGTAGCGGCGTCTTCGTGAAGAAGCCGGGCAGCAGTCAATGGTCCTCCGGAGGCCAGCCTTATCCTGCCCTCGCTGAAGACATCAATTCTTCCTGGTGTCACGCGGGCCAGCAGTCCGCTGGCCGAGGCTAGCGAGATACTGCCTAGAGGTCCGGCTACTGCTATAGCCAGAGCCTCTACTTCCGCATCGGCAGTTCTCACTGTATAGAAAGTTCCCGGGCCGAGTATGCTGATTGTATGTTCGTAGTGCGGGCTCGACAGGGAGATTTCTCCCCCGAGAACCATGTATGCTCCCGTCCCGGGTATTCCTGCGAGGAGGGTTTCATCTCGCTTGAAGATCTCGAGACCAGCGGCATGAGCGGGCTCCCATCCCGCGCCTAGCGAATAGGGCCGTATTCCGGGCTTGCCCCCTCTTCCCCCCGTGGACGCGCAAGCCGTTGAGACGCGGTAGTTTACTAGAGGCTCGAGTCTGGCCGACGCAAAAGTTGCTCCTCCCAGCGTGGGGCACTCGCCCTCTGAGTCGCGGAGCTCGAGAGGGGTCAGGTTAACCCATCCCAGCGGGCTCGAGACCACTGGCTCGGGCTCCTTGCACCCGCCCGGCGGCGGGGAAGGCTTCCACAGAAGCTTTTCTACACTGTACACCTGCCTAGTGTTTGGGCGCCACTCGCCCTCACTATAGAGCCCCCCATTGTTGACCTTGACAAGGCGCCTACCACAGCATCCGAGGTCCACGCTTGGAAGGCTGGGGTGGCTAATGCTTGTTACACCTGCTAGCCAGAGGGCGAGGGCGCTCCTAGGGGTTGTGGCGGCCCAGACAGGGTTGCTCCTAGCCGCGTCCCCTAGCCTTCTCACCCAGTCGGGTATTCCTGGAGCCGAACAGGGACTCGACAATGCTGCCTGCCCTCCCCCTCGTAATACCGCGGAAGACCGCGTAGAGGCGCTTGCCCTCTTCGAGATCCACGCTACCGCCGAGCCTCTCAATCTTCTCGGCAATGCTCCTACTAGCCATCTGACCGCTGAGAGTGACGGAGAACATGGACTTGCTTCCCCGCTCGCTGTAGCTTATCTTAGCGTTCCCCCCGGGCAAGTAACCGGTTATTCTCAGCTCGTCCACGTTCCCTCCGAGAAGCGTCGCGTACTTCACTCTCTTCTCGCTCACGATAAACCCGGCCTGCCTCGCCTTGTCTTTGAGGCTCAAACAGGAGCCACCCCAGAACACAGTCACGAGTCCTCCGGGCCTTATAACCCCTAGAGCGTATCGCCGGCTATTCGTGGGGGATGAGGTCTTACTCCCGGACCGAGCGTTAGCTATGAGGACGACTTACCCGCCTGACCCCCTCTTCCGGCTCCATTATTGATACTTCCGGCGAGGGCTCACTACAGTATTACTGCGTACGCCGCCATTAGGCATCCCTTCCCCCAGGAATCTCTACATATGGGCAGGATGGGAAGGGGATCTCTATGGGTGACGGGGGCTTGTCCCAGCTGACTTACTGGCATGTTCGGTGGGTTATTCCGGCTGCTCTGGTGCGTGCTGCGCTGGAGCTTGGCGGGAGTGCTGAGGCTGGGCTTCGGCTTATTGCGGAGAGGGGTGAGCCGTGGATGCGGAGCCTGGCCCTAGA
>WAOS01000011.1 GCA_015521185.1 Desulfurococcales archaeon
GGCGCACCCCGTGCATGAGCGGGTGTCGAGCCTCGGCGGCTTGCCCTTCAGAGCATTGTGGGGGCACGCTTCGACGCATCTAGTGCACGAGGCTAGCCTAGCGCAGGCCTCCGGGTCCAGCAGTACGGGCCCCGGGTGGTACTCGTATATTCTCGTTATTCTCAGCCCTAGGAGGTCCCTCCTCCGGACCGGCTTGCGGCTCGACACTCTAACATTGGCCTTCGGTGCTGCTCCCCCAGCAAGCGTCTCGTGCTTCGCGAGTAGAAGCGTGTCCAGGCTTACGCGGCCTTGTGCGAGGGAGAGCTCTGCGTGATCCACGGGCATGTAGAGGTAGGGGTTGAGGCCTTCCCTAGCGATCCTCTCCAGAATCTTCGGGTCGAGCCTCCACGCGCCCCGGAAAGCGGCGACGACGGGCTCGTCCGCCCCCAACCCCTCGATTATGCCTCGCACAATCTCCTCGGGCCCCATCACGCTTCCAACAGTGATCCCGTGCCTCTCCGCGACGCTCCTCTCAACAATGATCATCAGCCGCAGCACCCTCGGGGTCTTCTCAGCCTTGCAGTGTGGGGACAGCTATCTCCTCCCCAGCAGGCTGCTCTTGCTCCTCCCTGGTCTGAGACCTGAGGCGGTCCGCTAGCTTGTACGAGATCATGATTGAGATGTACATCATTGTTCCTATCACGAGCATCCCTATACCGCTCGGGTCAGGGCTTATAGCTGCGCCTAGGATCATGCTGACTAGTAGGACCCACTTCCTGTTCTCCCCCTCAAACCAGCTCTTATCTATGATGCCAATGTACACTAGGAAGAAGACTATGATTGGGGCCTCGAAGGCTATGCCTGTGGCGAGCGCTATTAGTATTATTGTTGTGAAGAGCTTCTCTATGTCGGCGAACGCTACTAGAGTGTTCGGCCCGCTCACAGCTATGCTAGTTATGATCATGAACTTGAACGCGATGGGGAGGACGACCTCGAACGCTGTTAGGACGCCGAGGAGGAACAGCGCTATCGCGACGACGCCAACACGGCGGAAAAGCCTTAGCTCGTGAGGGTAGAGGGCAGGCTTCACGTAGCTGTATATCTCGTATGCTATCACGGGGCTGGCGCCGAGGAGGCCTAGAAGTAGGGCGCTCTTGAGGAGAAGGTTGAACCCACCGAAAGGGTTGTACTGCGCTATGTGAATAGTGTAGGTGTGCCCCCTCCATGTTATCTCCTGGGGGAGGACGTGGGTCAGTATTGCCTTCGGGAAGTAGCTGATTAGGGGGACATAGCTCTCCCTGTCCGCGGGGATAAAGGAGAGAACCGCGGCCGCGACTATTACAGCTATGAGAATCCTCCTCAGCCGGGTGGCTAGCTCTACGAAGTGGTCTATCAGCGGTCTCTCCTCGTCGCTAGGCATGGCACGCCTTGCGCTACCATTGCTGGGGCTCGCCACTCCAGCGTCCCTCTAGGGGGTGGTGGGCCTGCTAGGCCAGGCCCTTCTCCTTGGCCCGCTCGATTACCTCTCTCTTTATCTGCTCCCTGGTCTTGCCCTCAGTACTCACGCCCAGCTTCCTCGCTAGACTGTATAGGAGCTCGTCGTCCTCGCTCGAGCCCCGGCTAGCCTTCACGGCGGGGGCCGCGGGCTCCTCATCGTATAGGCCCTGGCTAGCCTTCCTGAACTCCCTCACAGCCTGGCCCAGCCCCCTCGCTAGGGCGGGGAGCTTGCTGGGGCCCAGGACCAGCAGCAGTATTAGTAGTATGATCAGTGGCTCGTACCCTTGTAGGAAGGCACCCATCCTAGGGTCACCCCTCTCTGAAGACTTACTCGCGTCTCCATGATACTCTGGAAAACCCGGCGCCAGTATTATGTTTGGGGGTCGAACCCCCCGGGAAAAGGGTTGGGTTATCCCTCCTTCTCCAGCTTCCTCAGGCAGGCTCCCAGGTTCTTCGCCATGCCTATGAGGAAGCCTAGGCCCTTCTGCACGTCGGGGTCCCTCAGGGCCCCCATTAGGCCTGTGAGACCCACCTTCTTGGTCTTCGCGGGGTTAGTATCCGCTAGACTGCTGAAGAGGCAGTAGGAGGCGTCTTCGACGTTCATTTTGAGACTAGCCGTCTTCTCTCCCGGCAGTCTCCTGCTAGCTTCTAGCATTGCTCCAAGCAGTACTCCCAGTCTTAGCAGGCTCACGTCTGCCTGCAGGCCGGCTAGGTTCTCCTCGCTGTTGCTGAGGAACTCCTTCAGCATTCCAATTATTCCCATCTCCTTTAGCTTCACGGCGACCTCGAGTAGGTCCTTTAGAGCCTGGACTTCTAGCTCTCCGGCCTCTATTTTCTCCGCCATCGCCTATCACCTCCACCCTTTAGACTCTCAGCCTATCCAGCCATCCCTGGTAGAAAGCGTGCTTAGTCATTTTCATCAGGTAGCTCTCCATCACGTTGTAGCAGTTCCTCCAGTTATATCTCTCTCCGTCGAACGTGACCTCGCAAGCGCCCATGAAGCCCTTGTCAGCAACGTACGCTACACACACGACTGGTGGGATCTCCTGGACAGTGCCCACGCCGAACTCGTCCCTTAGCAGGACCTGGGCGGCCTTGTGGCTAGCCGCGTGTATGAAGACGCCTGCGGTGCCTAGGCCGACGGGGGGCATCGCGTGCTCTCCCGTTAGGAATACCTCGTCATACTGTGGATGCCGGAAGTCGCGTGGCTTGGCGACAGTGAACCTACCACTGGGGTCCTTGGGGAACTCGTCGGTCTCCAGAACCTTAGGCGGTCTCGGCATTGGTATCTTAATTAGGAGGTCGTAGGGGTACTCCTTCCCTCCTCTAGCAACTACGACCTTCCTAGTGGGGTCGACCTTCTCGATCCCGTCGTGCGGCTCAACTTTTACACCGTACATCTTGAAGTACTTGGTCCAGAGCCTCCCTATGTCGGGTCCGAGGGACCAGGTTATGTCGAGGTTTGTGCCCGGTATCTTCGGGTTCAGGAGTGTTATCTCTGCTGGGATGCCCCTAACGTGGAACCTGTTGCCTAGGACGGTTGCCATCTCCATCGGGTATATGCCGCATCTGAACGGGATCTCGGGGGTCACTATCACTACCTTACCGCCCTTGAACTCATTGAGAGCCTTGTGGAGTTCTACCGCGCCTTCGGGACTGTAGTTGTGGTATCCCTCCTCGGCGTATCCGGGGATGTCCTCCCACCCGTTCCGCAGGCCTAGGGTTACGAAGAGGTAGTCGTAGCCGAGACTCTTGCCGTCGGCAAGCTCGACCTTGCGGTCCGCCAGGCTTATCTTAGTCGCCTCCCCGATGACAACATTAACACCGTACTTCTCAAGGCCTTTGAGAGGAGCCCTCGTCTTATCAATAGGAGTACCGTTTAGGGCCACATCCATCCATAGAGGAGGCATGTAGTGCCATTCGTCCCTGTTAACAACAGTTATCTCATAGTCGAGGCCGTATTCCTTCTTAGCCTCGGCGAGGGTTAGGGCGGCAACGACTCCGCCCGTGCCCCCTCCTAGGATGAGAATTTTCTTGGTCATTATTCGACACCCTGCTCTATTCTCGGTTAGGTTTGATAATGTCCTCACGTATAAATTAGTTAGGCAATTTTGTACCCTCCCAACCCCCAGCGGCTCATTATAATACTCGTCTATAGGGAGAGCCCGAGGCTGGTGAGGGCTAGGATAACTACTGAGATGACGCCTCCCACTAGGAGGCCGGCCCGAATCTTCTCGGGGCTCATCCCGAGGAGGAAAGCTGCTATGGCTCCAGTCCATATTCCCGTCGCGGGCAGTGGTATAGCTACGAATATGACCAGCCCTAGGAGCCCGTACTTGTCCGTGTAGCGGCTCGCCCTGTGGCGCGCCCTCTCCGAGTATTCTAGGTATTTCCTAGCTATGCGGGAGAGGGGGCCCTGCCTCGCCAGCCTCTCCGCTATTCTGTGCGCTAGGGGTAGTATTGCTGGCAGAACTATGGAGAGGGTTAGGACTCCCAGTATCGCGATGGCTATGGCGCAGCCGGTGGTGAGGCCCATGCGTATGCCGAAGACCAGCGCGTATCGGCCTTCTATTGTCGGGAGGAGGCTGAGTGCGTAGACTAGGAGGGCCTCGGTGGAGATGCAGGATGGCAACTCATTCGCCACCTACCAAGCCGGCGTCTATAAGGGCCTTCCTAACTATGCCGATGTGGGGCTTAAGCATACCTAGGACCTCTCTCGCCTCCTCCTCCGTTAGCACGTGCCTCTCGACAAGCCTACGCCACCCGCCTCCCCTCCACCTGGGTATCACGTGGACGTGGAAGTGGAACACCTCCTGGCCCGCTGCCCTGCCACTATTTGTGACTATGTTCACGCCGGGAGCCCCTAGTATATCCCTGTAGATCTTGGCAAGTGCCGCCGCTACTGTGAAAACGTGGGCCACCACTCTCGGGGGAGCGTTATGCACAGCCTCGTAGTGCTCGCGCGATGTAACCAGTAGGTGGCCTTTCTCGACGGGGAATATATCCAGGAACACTAGGGACACTTCGTCCTCGTATACCTTGTAGGCCGGCGCCTCTCCCTTTGCTATCCTGCAGAATATGCATTCCCTGGCCATCACACCACCCTCGCTAGGCCTCTCCTCTGCAAGCCGACTTAAGGTCTATGCTACTACTCGGGCTACGCGGGCGGGTGACGACTCCACGGGCCCGAGCCCTATAGCCGGGCTATGAGGAGACCTGTCTCACCCGACGCCCTCCTCTATAACGTGTATGTTGCTCTTCGCCCGCGACTCCCGTATCTCGTGGAGCGCCTTGCTGCTCAGCATCATCGCTGTTCTTGCCAGCCTCGCAACGCCTATACCGACTTTGACGTTGAACTCGTCGACCACTTCCTGGGCGAACCCCTCATACCCCCTATCGGGGAGGAGGACCAGGACATTGTCTCCTCCCAGATACTGAGCTATGCCCCCGTGCCTGTAAGCGAGGCGGGTGACGCCGGAGACCAGGTCAGCTATGACTACTAGGCTCTTCGGGATTCCGTCGCTCGCCGTGCTCCCCGTAATATCATTTATGTCCACATGTGCTAGTACCGTTACCCCATCGTTACCAGGCTCGTAGCTCAGTTCCCCTGCGGGTGTCCGCTTTAGCATCTCTTGAGCCCTGAGGACAGCGCTGCTTGGCGTGGTGCCTGCAGTACTGCTCATGCGCACGGGAAGCCTACTAGTCAGCCTGATAGTGTCTAGGATTTCCTGTAGATCTCTCTTGCCGAGGCCCGTGGCTATGATTAGGAGGTAGTCGTATCTCAGCGGGAACGCGAAGCCTCCCAGCCTGGCGGCCGCGAGCTGGAGCTTCTCGTATAAGCCGGCTTGGCCGGCCTGGATTATCCACTCCCTGTCGTCTCCCAGGCTCTCAGTCCATTCTCTGTATCCTACGAGCTCTACCAGCGCGATCCTCAAACCCTGCACCCCGTCAGCGCTAGTTAAGGCGTCACTACGCTAGGTCGCGGCCCCGGCCGGGGGATTATTTTATGCCTCTTTACCAGTTACTCGACCGTGAAGCCTGTCTCGCCCGAGCTCTTCATACGCTCAAACTTCTGGAGCCTCCTAGCCATCTTCACCGCGGCCTCGACAGCCCTAGCAGCGTACTCCTCCGCTCTCTCAGTCGCGTCCATCCTGCTGGCCCCAGGGCCTATGATTCCGAGAGTCACGGGAATGCCGCTCTCAACGCTTAGGTCGAGGATTTTCCTCGCCGCCTGATGGGCAACGACCTGGTCGTGGTCGGTGTCGCCCTTGACGACCGCGCCTATCACCGCTACGGCGTCTACCATCCCACTCTCTATTATCTTCTTCACGGCGAACGGGGTGTCGAAGCTACCGGGAACCTTGTATATCACCGTGACTTCGGCTCCGAGGAATCTTGCGTGGCTAACCGCCTTCTCGAGCATGATCCTGGTTATATCGTAGTTGAACTCCGAGACTACTATTCCTAGCCTAACCATTTCTAGCCCCTCATCGTGGCGGGGAGAGTCTCGGAGTGAACTTTAAGCCTAAGCCCTGCAGGGGCCGAGCAGGGACACGCCGAGCCCCCTACTCCTAAGGCCCTTGATTAGTTCGGCAAGAATGAGCGGGTAATCCGTGCAGCCGCCCTCGGCCTGGACGCACACCTCGGCCTGTGCCGTGGCGTCTAGCACGCTTATTCCGCCGGTGGCTGCCGGGCCGCGTGGGAATACTAGCCTCACAGTGATTATCGCGGGCTTGCCCCCGCACGGGTACGAGAGTATGGCC
>WAOS01000012.1 GCA_015521185.1 Desulfurococcales archaeon
GGGGAGGAGTATCACGCCTTTCTCCGCTGCGGGGAGCTTGTGGAGGCCGCGTTCTCGCAGGCTCTTCACGGCGTGCTTCTCCGCGTCTGGAGTGTAGGGTGGGACCTCGTAGATGATTATGTCCGGGTCGCACCGGCGGACCTCTTCCGGGTCGGGGTTTATCACCCAGGGCTCCGGGTGGGTGTCCATGCAGTTCTCGAGGCCTAGGTGGTTGAGAGCGTCGCTTATGTAGCTGTAGCGGCCGGCGCTGACCGGTCCGCCCAGCCATATCTCGTAGTAGGCCCTCCCCCCGAGAGCGCCCCTGGTTGTTTCTAGGTGCTGCGCGACCCTGCTAGCTAGGCGCCTCGCCTCCCGGGTGCGGTTGGTTACGTGGCCCACGATGACGATGTTCTGGAGTATGCCGTGTAGTGTGACGGGGAGCTCTACCGGGTACACGGGGTATCCCTTCTCAGCCAGCTCTAGGGCTAGCCTCCTCTGCGCGCCTGTCGTCACTAGGACTAGGTCCGGCTGTATCTCCTCGAGCTTTGAGTAGTTCACCTTGAAGTAGCTCCCTATCCTCGGCTTCTTCCTAGCCTCTGGGGGCTTATTGCAGAAGTGGCTCACCGCGGCTATCCTGTCTTCCAGGCCTAGGAGGTAGAGGGTCTCCGTTATTGCTGGTGCCAGGCTCACTATTCTCCTGGGCTCGTCGGGCACTCTTACTGGTCTCCCCAGGACTTCGCTGAAGATCTCGGGCATCCCTCTCTCGCCCCGCCTGGACACGGTGTCCACTGGGGTCTTAACGTTTAAACCATATAGGCTCCAGTGTTTGAAAGGATTATAACGCTACCCACCGTAATACCACTCGTGAGGGGTGCGCTCACCCTTGGCCAAGCTGTTCGACAGGGATGCTCTCCGGGAGATCGAGAAGGCTTATGAGGAGTACGAGGAGAAGCTCGTCCCCGAGTGGCTCAAGAGGCTCCCGGAGAGGATGGAGGAGTTCACAACCCTTAGCGGGATACCGCTTAAGAGGGTCTACAGTCCCCTCGACCTGAAGGACTACGACTACATGGAGAAGCTAGCGTTCCCAGCCCAGTACCCCTTCACCCGCGGGATACACGCGACAATGTATAGGGCAAGGCTCTGGACTATGAGAATGTTCAGCGGGTTCGGCGGTCCGGAGGAGACAAACGAGAGACTCCTCTTCCTCATAAAGCACGGAGAGACCGGGCTGAGCCTCGCCTTCGACTACCCAACCCTCATAGGCATAGACCCGGACGACCCCATGGCTGAGGGGGAGGTTGGCATTGTCGGGGTCAGCGTGCCCACGATAGTTGACATGGACATCATATTCCGCGGAATAGACATGGGGGCGGTCACGACGAACATGACCATAAACCCGCCCGCCCCCGTGCTCCTAAGCTTCTACGTTGGTGTCGCGGAGAAGAAGGGAGTCCCTTATCACAAGATAGGTGGGACGACGCAGAACGACCCCCTCAAGGAGTTCATCGCGCAGAAGAGCTACGTGTTCCCGCCGGAGCCCGCGGTCAAGGTTGCGATGGACCTCATCGAGTGGAGCATTCGGAACCTGCCGAAGTGGAACCCGATCAGCATAAGCGGCTACCACATTAGGGAGGCCGGCGCTACCGCTGTGCAGGAGCTCGCCTTCACTATAGCTGACGGGATAGAGTATGTGCGCCAGCTCATCGCTAGGGGGCTGGACGTGGACGAGTTCGCGCCCCGCCTCAGCTTCTTCTGGGACTCCCACATAAACTTCTTCGAGGAGATAGCTAAGTTCCGCGCGGCCCGGAGGATGTGGGCGAAGATAATGAGGGACTGGTTCGGCGCTAAGAAGAGGAGGAGCATGTGGATGAGGTTCCACACTCAGACAGCCGGAGTGAGCCTCATGCCCCAGTTCCCCTGGATAAACATTGTGCGGACCGCCATCGAGGCGCTGGCAGCAGTACTCGGCGGGACGCAGAGCCTGCACACGAACAGCTTCGACGAGCCCTTCAGGGTGCCGAGCGAGTTCGCCGCTAAGATAGCCCTGAGAACCCAGCAGGTCATAGCTTACGAGACGGGCGTCGCAGACGTTATCGACCCGTGCGGCGGGAGCTACTTCGTGGAGTGGCTGACCGACGAGATAGAGGAGAGGGCTTGGAGGTATATTGAGAGGATCGAGAGGATGGGCGGCATGCTCGAGGCGGTGAAGAAGGGGTTCCCCCAGAGGGAGATAGCTGACGCTAGCTACAACTTCCAGAGGGAGGTGGAGGAGCGGAAGAGGTTCATTGTGGGGGTGAACATATTCGAGGAGACCGAGGAGGAGGACATACGCCGGGTCCCACTGCTAGACTTCGACCAGGA
>WAOS01000013.1 GCA_015521185.1 Desulfurococcales archaeon
CATAGACAGTGAATAGAAAAAGGGGCCAGACAAGAAGCATCCGAAGTCATCGGAAAATCTGTGCAGAATCTAACACATAGAATTGCAAGAAATAGTGAACACTAAAATTCCTAATCTCTCTAACACCAAGAATCTAACACATAGAATTGCAAGCTTTTTCAAATCCTTTTGATAATAGTGTATTGACAAATTCTTTTGGAATCTAACACATAGAATTGCAAGCCTGGCGGGGGCCCTCCCCGCGTGGGCCGAGACCGGTTTCGGGGCCTCGATCGAATCTAACACATAGAATTGCAAGCATTAACAGCAAAAACGAGTTCGGGCTCGAACTCACGAATCTAACACATAGAATTGCAAGTATTTTTCTAGAATGTCTACTAAAACAGCTGGTCTTTGTCTTTGAATCTAACACATAGAATTGCAAGCAATCCGTAGCTCATCTATCCGGAGGAAGGCGCCTATTGAATCTAACACATAGAATTGCAAGTAAGCTTCGCGCGGAGCTCTTCAATTAGTCTGCGCTGCGTGGGCGGTGAATCTAACACATAGAATTGCAAGCACGTGTCGTGTATATTCTATGGATCGAGGGGGAATAAAAGTGAATCTATCACATAGAATTGTAATTATGATTTTGAAAATTTTTGTATGTGAAGTTATGTGTGTGGGTTTAGTGTTTTCTTGTTAGTAGTGTTAGTCCGGCTGCGATTAGTGCGGGGGTTAGTGTGTGGTAGGTTATTATTGCTAGTGTGATTGTTGGTCCGGCTGCGCTTGTTATTATTGCGGTGCTGAGTGTTATCCAGGCTCCCGCGGTTTGTAGGAGTGCTGTTGCTCCTGCTAGTGCTCCCGTGATGAAGGCTTTCGCGGCTTCCCTGGTTAGGGGGGCTATGATTGCTCCTGCTATTATTGGTGCTAGGGTTGTGCCTGCGCTGGGTGCTTGTAGGAGTATTATGTATGCTATTGTTGCTGTTAGCCATGCTAGGGCCGCTCTCTGCTCGCTGTTCACCTTGCTCACCCCTGCCCGTTGACTGTTATGGCTGGGGGCCCGTATGTCTCGGGGGGCTGGCCTAGCGTGTATTCTATGTAGGTGCCTCGTAGCCAGCAGCAGAGGTATATGTCTAGGTAGTGGTTGCTGTACGGGCTGCCGCTCTCTCCTCCGGGGAGCATTATTAGGAATTCCCTGGTTGAGAGGTCTACTTGCATTCTTATGCTTGGGCCTACTGTTACGGGCATTCCCTCTGTGGGGGTGAAGCTTTTGATGGGAGCCACGTTTATGGTCCAGGTGGCTCCCCCGGCCGGCCACTCGGGGAGGTTCATGGGCGGGAAGGCTAGGTGCTCGGGCTTGTAGTAGTGGAGGAGGCCGTATATCCAGCTGTGGGGGTTGCTGGTGCCGTAGTAGTGGGCTAGTGTTTGGGCGGCCTCGCTCAGGCTTCTGAGGGCTATGTCGTGGAGGGTCTCGTTGCCCAGTATTTTGCGTGCTAGAGGGTCGCCCTGCTGGTAGGCCTTTATGTAGTGGAGGGCGTAGTAGGCGCGGAAGAACCATATGTGCTCCCCGCCCCCGTATATCTTCTGCCAGAGGTCCTCGTGGAACCTGTATAGCCACGCTATCGCTAGGGTCTGGCCGCCCCGGGCGTATGGGGATAGGGGCTCGCCCTTGGTGTAGTTGCTGTACCAGGAGCGGACCAGGTCTAGGAGGGGGCTCGAGTCGCCGCGGGTAATGTTTAGGAGGGTCCCCACGTAGTCTAGGACTCCCAGGTCGTACTGGTCCAGCTGGGCCGCGGCGCTGTCCCATATGCTCGCTTTCCCCCGGAGGCCTATGGAGAGCATTAGGAGCTGGCGGATACGCTCGAGCCTATACTTATCGTGGTAGTGCCACCCGGTCATCTCGCCGCAGCTCCCATTCCACGGCTTGCTGTTGGCTGTCGCCACGAAGGGGAGGGGCGGGTTGTAGAGTATGGGTATCTGGCTCGGCTTGTAGTAGCCTGCCCACTCCCCCTCGCCCCGGCTCCCGTTGAAGGGTAGGAATCCCTTGTTCACGATCCTCTCCCCACTAATATTGTAGACTGGGAGGTTGGTCCGGACCGGGTAGGCGCCGAAGGGGCTATACGCGAAGCTCCCCTGGTCGTCGGCGACCACGAAGTTCTGTATAGGCACGTGGAAATATCTCTGCGCGCGGAGCGCCTCCACGACGCTCCCAGCCCTGTTGAGGTAGTAGAAGAACGCTATCTCAAAGCTAGCGTCCTGCCCGGTCCAGCGGACCGCCAGGCGCTCCCCATCCTCCGTCTCTATCAGGTAGCCGTGCACAGTCCTCTCAACAGGAATCCTCTCCTCCTCGTAGGCCCTCCGGACCGGGTCCCAGACCCTCACAACTCGCTCCTCCCGCTCCGGCTCGAGCCACTGGCCCTTGTAGAGGTACTTCCCGTCCCTCCACGCGTAGTAGTAGTAGTAGTCGGTGAAGTCTCCCATCAGGTTTGTGAAGCCCCACGCGAGGTGCTCGTTCCTCCCTATAACGATGAGGGGGGTCCCGGGGAAGAGGGCCCCGATACTGTGGAAGCTGGGAGTCTCGATCTCCATGAGTATCCATATAGGGGGCGCGGTGAGAGCTAGGTGGGGGTCGTTAGCAACTATAGGCTTGCCCGATGATGTGTAGCTGCCGTTCACTACCCAGTTGTTCGAAGCCTCGAGGCCAGCGTGGCCGCCTATGAAGATTGTTGGTGCCTCGGCGAGCTCTAGCACCCCGGATACCGGCACCTTCTCAGGCCCGCTAGTGGCGGGGGCGAGGGTGAGCGTCTCGTTAATCCCGGTGACGCTGGCCCAAGACACGGCGAGGCGGCAGTCTGCCTGGGCGAGCGTGTCCCTCCACTCTAGGAAGTCGAATATCTCCGCTAGGCGGACCGCCTCGGGTCCGTGCTTATTCACTATGTGCTGCATCACGAGGTCCTCGTCGTTCCACGCGAGCATGTATGCTATGAGCTTCGCAACCGCGATAGTATCCCTGGGCGTCCAGTTCTCCGGCGTCTGCCCTAGGATCCTGTACTCGACCGGGAGAGCATTGTTCGCTATAGCGTACCTTATGTAGTCGTTCACCCCCCTACTGTAAGCCTCGAGGAGCCTCACGACCGGCGCGAGATCCGGGTTGCTCCTCATAGCCTCCCAGCTCTTGTCAACGCTGTCCGCGATGCCCGACTGGATCATGAACTTGTCCGAGTCTAGAGCCTTAGCGCCGAGGAGCTCGCTCAGCCTCCCCTCCGCGACCCTCCTCAGCACGTCCATCTGGAAGAGCCTCATACTAGCGGTTACCCAGCCAACAGCGTAGGCCCCGGCCTCGTCAGTCGTAGCGTAGATGTGGGGCACCGCGAACCTGTCGAAAACAACCTCTGCGCTCCCCCGGATCCCCCGGGGCTCGAGAACCGCGCTCGGAACACCCCCGCTCATCGGGGCCCCCATAACCCCGTGAACAGGATCTAGGAAGCCCTGCAGTGCGGGCACAGCCATGGGGAGCCCCGAGAGGAGGAGCCCGAGCACCAGCGCCAGCGCCCTAATCTTAGCCCCCAAACATGAACACCCTAAAACGCAGGATAGCACGCCAAGACTCTGAATACGCTGGTGAGACCCATAAATCCTTGGAGTAAGCCCCGTCTATACGACGCGCTACTGGCCCGGTCCGGCCAGCCTCTCCAGCGCGGTCCCAACTCTCTCCCCCGTCTCCCCGCACCGCTCGATATACTCTCTTCTAGTCTCTTCGAATATTCTCCTAGCATCGGGACTGCACTTGTAGCCTAGGTCACGTATTATTGTGCAGACCCTATCGTGCATAGTGTGCCTCTCCCACGCGATCCTGCAGGTCTCCTCAACGCTTCTAGCCGCAGCCTCGGGGTTGCTCAAGGCCTCCTCGACCCTCTCGGCCGCCTCCCTAGCGGAGGCCTCTATCTCGCTGGGCGTGCTCTGGGGCAGGTTGTGGCTCAGTATTGGGCCCGTGTAACTGAATATCCTAGCTCCTTCGAACAGCCTCTCGACCTCTCCCCTACTCCCAGTAACCAGTAGACCCCCGCTCCCCGCCACCTCGAATACTCTCCAGTTCACCTCCCTCCTCCTGGGAACGTCTATGCTTATGACCATGCGGCGTATGGCAGATGCGTAGTCGTGCTGTATGCTGGTATAGAGGCTGTCTCTTATACACATCTGACG
>WAOS01000014.1 GCA_015521185.1 Desulfurococcales archaeon
GTTGTAAACGTTTTAGGCGCGGGCGAGTTCCTCGCCCAGGGCATTCTCGATGCTTATCCTGGAGCCCCTCTCGGCATAGTTGCTGCGAGGCGCGTAGAGGACGGTGGAGTTAGCGTTGAGATATACTACGAGAGGCTTCCCAAGCGCTGGGAGGGCCCGGCGATAATCGCTGACCCGATGCTCGCGACTGGGACCACAGTTGAGGCGGTCGCCCGCCTCCTACTCGATAGGGGCGCGAGCCCCCTAGTTATCGCGAGCGTGATTGCTGCTCCGGAGGGCCTAGGGAGGCTCTCGAGGCTCGGCGACATAACGGTCTATACGCTGGCCGTGGATAAGGGGCTGAACAGCAACTACTTCATAGTTCCCGGCCTTGGAGACGCCGGCGATAGAGGGCTAGGGGTGACGCCGTAAAAAGAGGCTGGATTCGCCTTTTCTAATTCGCTAGCGCCTCCGCGAGCCGAGGAGGAGTACTGCTATGAGCGCTCCGGCAATGCCAGCGCCTAGGACTCCGAGCCTCAGCTCTCTCCCCCCGCCCTGCGCCCTCGTGGCGCCGCTCTCCTGGGAGGCGCTCTCCGGGCTAGTAGGCTGGCTTGTGGTGCCCGTGTCCTCGCCCTGCCCTTGACCGCATGGGCCCTGGTACGCTTCGGTCCCGTTTATGAGAACCCTGACCCTCTCGACGGTTGCGTTAACAGTGACTACGACTCCCGCGTCCTTTATGATCTGTATTACGGGCCCCTGAGGGGGAGAGAACCATAGCTCGATGGTCGCGGTTCCGTTCTGGACGGACACGTTCCTCTTCTCAAGGTTGTACCCAGGGTTGGGGAGGCGGACTAGGACGTTGATGAGAGTCTTGTTCTTGAGAGGCTCGCACCTCACAGAGACCACTCTGATAGGCATCTGACCCGCCACCTCATCGCTCGAGCTAGCTGACACGGAGAGGGCTTGGACCGCTGTTAGGAGGAGCACGACGATTAGAGGGTATAGTCTTTTCAACGTTATCAGCCCGCTCCGCGTAGCCTGTATGGTCGCCGGAGGCTTTTATCTTAGTTCAGCACTTTATTGGCTCGTCCACTTTTTCTGCGGTGGGCCGGGCGGGTATGACACATATGAACCATAGTTCCTCGTCGGCCCAGTACTCGTGCTCTACGTTGGGCGGAATGTAGAGGTAGTATCCTTCTCCCACGTCGTAGGTGGTGCTGCCTACCCTGACCTTACCTCTCCCCTTCACGATGAATATTTCGTGCTCCCAGGGGTGGAAGTGCGGTTTTATGTGGCCGCCCTTCTCGACGGTGAAGAGCCTCATGTAGAAGTTCTTGGCTCCCGAGCCCTCCCCTATCAGCCACCTGATATATGTCTTCTCGGCCATCTCGCTCGGAACAAGCTTAGCCTCAACCTCACTATAATGGCCAACGGTTTCCCCGCAACTCCCGCGAGCCATAGCCTATACACCATATTGAGGTTGGCGTGGTGGCACTATATTGGCGTGAGCCCTTACGCGAAGCCCTCAATACTCACCCTATCCAGGCCTACGTGGACAGCTGTCGGCTTGCAGGGGGAGAGCAGGCGGAGCCTCCGCCTCCTGTAGTCGATGCTCTCCACGAGGCCGACGCACGGCTCCCCCTCCTCCGGGTATGATGCTGCGATTAGCCCCTTCTCCCAGCCCTGGACTAGGACGCGCATTCCCGGGGGAGGCCTCACTCTCCGCCTCGCGACGACCACTATCTTACCCTGGACCTTCTCCGCGTATAGTGGGCGGTGACCCAGTAGGGAGGAGACGAGGTCGAGCCCCTCACCCTCTAGGGGCTCCCCGACGAAGACTGGCGCGCCATATACTGGTGCACTGTCGGGGCTGACGCTATACTTCTTAGCGCCTTGTAGGGCTCTCGCGAGGAGCCTCTCCCTGTGGACCCTCCTCTCCTCCCTGGATTTCACAGCATTGCTCACGAGCCTCGGGAGGGCGAGCACGCTGGCACCAGTCTCCCTCTTGAGGTACTCGACCAGCTCTCTGGGCATGCCTAGAACTCCTATAGTGCCTATATCGAGGGCGCGGGCTAGGGCGGCCTTGCTGTCTAGGCCCTCCCAGAGTTCTACCCAGCCATCTGTGTCTACGATGATTGCTCCCGGCCCTGATAGGGCTCGTGCGCACGATACGTAGCGGAGTGGAGCGCGGGCTGGAGAGAAAGCTCCGACGAAGCATCGGCGTGCAGATGCTCCTCCCGAACCCGGAACTAGGAGTCCCTCAACTCTCGTCGCGGCTGTGAACCCGGGCGAGTAGAGCTCGTTCTGCCCGACATCAACAGTCAAGTATAGGGCACTTCCCAGCTGAGAGGCGACGAAGCTTGCCAGCGTGGTCTTCCCCGAATCGCTCGGCCCCACAAGCATTATCCTCCTACCCGTACCGGCGAGCTGTTCCGCGGCCTGCAGGTAAGACTCGTAGACGCCTCCAGCGACTGGGACGGGCTTGCAGGTTCCCCCTGGCGGCTTTTCCGAGCGGACCAGGACGGACCGGCCTACTGGCACTACGATGTCTTCCCCGGCTTGCAAGCGATAGCCGTTCACCTCGGAGTCAACGGGAAAGGCGGCGCGGCACGCGCCTCGAAGGAGCCACACGCCCACAATACCGCACCTCGGCCCCACCGGGCTAACAAAGAAATAAATACCTCTCAACACAGAGTGAACCACCGGACGCCGCGGTAGTATAGCCTGGCCTAGTATGCGGGCCTGTCAAGCCCGTGACCCGGGTTCAAATCCCGGCCGCGGCGCCATCCTAATCGCGTGTTCCACGGAATCCCTCCTGCCGGCTAGTCGAAGAGGCTAATCTATATTAGTAGTTGAGAATCTATGAGTAATTTGTGGGTGGAAACCGTTGGTCACTATTTTAATCTATTATATGCTGGGAGTTCTAGCCGTCACTGTTGCGGTAGTACTACTCTATAAGGCTTTGAAAGATGAGGGGCGTGGCGGCTCAGGGCCCTAAATTCTTCGCGCAGTATTCTTTTATCGCTCGGGTCTCCGAGATTTTCCCGTTCTCAAGGTCCTCCCTCACCCTGTCCGGATTCCTAGTGCAGGGGTCGCCGTAGCCGCCTCCCCCGGGAGTGTTTATGACTATCGTGTCCCCCTCCTTTACAGTAATGGTTGCTATACAGCCTAGGGGCACGTTCTCTCCCGTGGGCCGGACTAGGTAGTGTGTGCTTGGCTCCGCCGGCTTACCCCCGTTGAGCCCCCACGGCCTGTGGCGGCACCTCTGCGCTACTATCGTTAGGGTTGCTGTTCCTCTTGTTAGCGTGAATGCCCTCGTTATTCCTAGGCCGCCCCTATTCTGGCCGGGACCCTCGCTGTCCTCGCGAAGCTTGTACGCTTTGAAGAGGACGGGGTATTCGGCTTCTAGCCTCTCGATCGGGGTGTTCAGCGTGTTAGTCATATTGGTGTGGACCCCGTCCACCCCGTCGCTCCACGGCCTGCCCCCGCTCCCGCAACCAATCGTTTCGTAGAACGCCCACCTCCTACCCTCGAGCAAGCCGCCTATCATAATGTTCGTCATAGTGCCGCAGCTCGCCGCTGGCACCCTGCCTGGCAGGGCTTTGGCGAGAGCCATGAATACTGTATCGGCTATCCTCTGACTAGTCTCCGTGTTGCCCGCGCTGACGGGCGCCGGCTTCCTGGGGTTGACGAGTGTTCCCTCTGGCGCCACTATCCTTATGGCCCGATAGAATCCCTGGTTAACAGGCATCTCGGGGTCGAGAATTGATTTGACGGCAAAGCTTGCCGCCGCTACTGTTACCCCGAGAACGGCGTTGAGCGGCGCGTCTACTTGGGAGCTTGTCCCCTCGAAGTCTATGGTTATCTCGTCGTCTCCTATAGCTAGCCTCGCCCTTATCTTTAGGTCTCCTCCGGGTAGCTCCACGTAGTCTTCCCCGGTCCACTCCCCCCTTACTCCGAGATCTCGTATGGTTCTTCGAACGTATCTCTCGGTGTAGTCCAGTATCTCTCTCCAGGCTTGTAGGAGGATCTCGCCCCCGTACCTTTCAGCTAGTTCTCTCAGTCTTCTCTCGCCAACGTTTAGCGATGCGAGCTGTGCTCTGAGGTCTCCGAGGGTGTACTCGGGTGTTCTGACGTTAGCCGCGATAAGATCAAGTATGTCCCTGTTGATCACGCCTGAGGTGACGAGCTTGACGGGCGGTATTATTATTCCCTCCTGGCCGAGCTCCTTCACGTCGCCACCTAAGCTTCCGGGGACCGCTCCCCCAACGTCTACGTGGTGAGCCTTATTGGCGAGGTATGCTATGTGCTGGCCTTTATAGTATACGGGTTTGAGGAGTGTGATGTCATTTAGGTGCGTCCCCGTTATGTACGGGTCGTTCGCTATTATAACGTCTCCCTCGCCAAGCTCGATGCCTCTGGACCTGAGGTATGAGACTATGTTCTTGACACCAACGGTCATGCTACCTATGTGGACCGGTATGTGTTCGGCCTGGGCTACCAGGTCTCCCTCGGGCGTCAGTACGGCGCATGTGTGGTCTAGCCTATCCTTTATATTGGGGCTGTATGCGGTGTTTCTCAGGACTATACCCATCTCCTCGCTAGCGTATATGGCGGCGCTCTTGATGACCTCTACCGTCAGCTTGTCCGGGCTTGCCAACGCCTCTCACCTCTCCAGCTCGAGGGCTCCCAGCTCTGTGACTATGCCGTGGTAGCCTGGTGGTACGAGTATTGTCGAGTCTGGCGCTTCTATCACTGCGGGCCCCTCAACCCTGTATCCCTCGGCCATCGCGTTGTAGTCGTATACCGCGGCATTATGCCACCCACCCTGGAAGAATACTTCCCTCTCGCCCTTGAGGGGGTCTCCGGCCTGCTTGGGTGCGCGTAGGAGCGGTTTTCTCGTTAGGCCGATCGCTTCGACCCTAACGAGGACTATCTCAACGTCTTCCTCTTCAACTGAGAACCCGTATCTCGCAGCGTGAACCCTATGGAACTCCTCGAGGGTCCGCTCCACACTGCCCTGGTAGGGAACCCTTAGAGTGTAGGCTTGGCCCCAGTACTTTGCGTCCACGAGTCTCCGCGTTACTATGCTGCCGGGCTCGACCCCCCAGTCCTGGAGTGTGCGGACCGCCTCCGCCTCGAGTCGTGCTAGGACCCTCTCTAGCTCGTCATCGCTGATATCGCCGGCCCTTTTAGCTATCGAGGCATGCCTCTCCACCTTGTAGTCCGCCACTAGAAGGCCGAGAGCGCTGAACACTCCGGGCCTCGGCGGGACTAGCACGCGGGATACTCCAACCTCTGCCGCGAGCTCTGCAGCGTGGAGAGGGCCGGCGCCTCCGAAAGCGAAAAGTGTGAAGAGCCTCGGGTCGTGACCCCTCTCTAGGGTGACCAGCCTCACAGCTCTACCCATGACAGTGTTGGCGAGGCCGATTATCATCCAGGCCGCCTCTACTACGGTGACTCCTAGGGGCTTTGCTATCATATCGCGTATAGCCCTCCACGCTAGATCCCTCCTCAAGCGTATTCCTCCGGAGATGGTTTCTGGAAGCCTGCCGAGTACGAGGTTAGCGTCTGTTACCGTGGGTTCTGCTCCTCCCCGGCCGTAGCAGGCTGGGCCGGGGTCTGCGCCAGCGCTTTTGGGGCCTATCCTCAGGCCACCTCCGGGGTCGACCCAGGCTATCGTTCCTCCGCCGGCGGAGACTTCTGCTAGGTCTATATGGGGGAAGCGGACCGGGTAGCCGCTCCCCCTTATTACGCGGCCCATGTGAACTTTTCCGCCCACCTCGTAGGACTCTACTATCTCGGGCTCGCCACGTACGATGCTGGAGGCCTTAGCCGTGGTCCCGCCCATATCGAAGCCTATGCTATACTCTATCCCGGCGAGCCTGGAGAAGTATGCGACCGCCACAGCTCCCGCGCTGGGGCCCGACTCTATGAAGGCCGCCGGCCTCTCCACGGCCTCTCCGACCTCGACTATGCCGCCGCTCGACTGCATAATGAGCAGCTTACCCTCGAAGCCCTCGCGGCGGAGCCTGGAGACAAGGTCTTCTAGGTACGAGGATAATACGGGCTTGAGGAGGCCGTTCACAACGGCGGTGCTCGTCCTCTCATACTCCATCGGCGCAGGGTCGACACGGCTCCCCGTGACAACGTAGGCGGTCGGGCACTCGTCCCTGATCGCTTCGGCAGCTTGTTCCTCGTGCGAGGGGTTCCTGTATGAGTGGAGGAATGATACTACGAAGACCCTCGTCCCCTCGGAGCACTCGCGAGAAGCCGCCTTCCTAACTTCTTCCACGTCCAGCTCCTCAATAACTCGGCCTTCACTGGTTATTCTCCCCCGAACACCGTAGCGCCTCTTCCTAGGGATGAGAGGTTTGGGCTTGCTGAAGTTGGGGTCGTAGAGGCTCGGCCTGTTCTGCCTCCCAATCTCTATGACGTCTTCGAAGCCCGCATTTGTTATTAGGGCTGCGCGGGGAGGCTCAATGCCTATCTGGCCAAGAAACATGTTGGTTCCGATCGTCGTGGCATGGATCAGAAGGTCTATTTTGACTAGTGGGCCCACAGCCATTCTTAGGCCCGCCAGTATCCCCTTTGCCGGCTCTCTCGGCGTTGTGGGAACTTTCATTATTCCGAGCTCGCTTGTTTCCTCGTTGAGAAACACTATGTCGGTGAATGTACCGCCGACATCGACGCCCACTCTATACACTGTAGAGCACCGCCTCCGAGCAGCAGCAGGCCCGGGGGGTCCTGCTAAAACGGTAGCATAGCGAGAAGTATTAGCCTGTATTCATAGCGGTCCGCAGTATCTCTCATAAGTGGAGGAGAAGGCGTGTGGCGCGTGTCGTAGTCTACGAGGGTAAGGGGCCTGTCGAGGTTAAGCTTGTCGATGGGAGTATCGTTTGGCTTTGCGGCTGCGGTCTTAGCGTGACGTTCCCGTTCTGCAGCGGGAGACATATTCGCACGTATAGCGAGGATGACGATGGCATCTACGCTTATGACAGGGACGGTAACCTGCTGGGTAGGATTAGGAAAATAGTTTTGGAGGATGGCCGGGAAATAAGTCCGGAGTCCCTAGTTAGGGCTCGCTTAAGGGGGGAGGAGGCCTAGGTTTTCAGGAACCTCCTCGTGTAGGGGCTCTCTCCGGGGTGCCTCCTGCGGAAGTGCCCGCTGGGTTTTCCGGTGAGTAGCTCTTCGAACCATGCCTCGTGCTCGATCTCCTCGTGCAATATTGCTAGGGCTAGGTCCGCGGTCCGGTAGTCCTTGCCCCAGACATAGTTGAGTATCTCCGTGTACACTCCTACTGCACATCTCTCGGCGTCTAGGAGTACTTTTAGGAGGTTCTCTATTGTGGGGTTCTCCGGGAGCTTTGCATCCATGCATGCTGCCATCCTCGAGAACTCTACTATGTCGTTTGGCAGCTCGCCGCCCAGCTCGTAGATCCTGACGGCTAGAGCCTCGAAGTGGCTGCGGTCCTCCTCTCTAGCGTCCTCTATTATCTCCTTTATCGCCTCTCCCTCTAGGCCTGTCGCGTGCATGCGCAGGATTGTATAGTAGTAGTATGTTGTGAACTCTGCTGCCGCTGCTCTAACCAGCATGTCTAGGAGTTTCTCCACATCTATGCCCGCCTGTTTTATGAGTTCTACGTTCCTTCTAGCCATACGAACCACCTATTATTTCGTAGTCACTTCTAGATAGAAGTCATATCTCGACTTTATCCGTTGCACAAAACAAGTATATACAGACATAGCGGAAAGGCGTCCTAGTGATACTTCAACCCGCTACCTGTAAGCACTAACACTGCCTCCTCCAGGCCAGCCATTTCAGCAGCTGCCTCCACCGAGGCGCTAGAAGGCTCAACAATGAATCCCTTCCCGTAGAGGGCCCTCATGCCCTTCTCGATCTCGGGGTCACCAACAACTACTAGGCCGGACGAGGCAGCAGCGATTTCTTCGAGCCTCGGCGGGTTCTTGAGTACTAGGGCGTCTGCGAGCCTGCTCGTATCGGCTTTTGTTGATGCTAGTAGGGGTACCCTGCCTAGTAGGCTCGCGGCCTCGACCGCTTGCACCGCTATGATCCTGGGCTTGACACCCAGCCTCTTGAGGCCTCTGTAGAGGCCTAGAATGAGTGTCCCGCTACTCACAGGCACTAGTATGGGCGCCTCCCGGGCGAGGGGCGCTAGCTCTCGGGCTATACTGCTAGTTCCCTCGATAAATATTGGGCTGTACGCGTGCGCTACGTAGAAGCAGCTGCTTGAGTCTCTCTTAGCTGCCTCAGCCGCTGCCTCCCTTGTCTCGTGGATCCTTAGCTCGCCCCCTAGGGACCTGATTATCCGCGCCTTCCCCGGCGCTATACTCCTTGGGGCGTGGATCCTAGCCTTCAGGCCTAGCCTAGCTGCGTAAGCGGCGACTGCGAGGCCCGTGTTTCCGCTTGTGTCCTCTACCACGCACTCATAGCCCAGTCTCTCCGCGATGTAGACGCTTAGACTCGCCCCTCTATCCTTGAAGCTCCCAGTAGGGTTCAGATAATCAAGCTTGTAGACGCGCCTCCCAACCCTCACAACCGGCGTACCGCCCTCGCCCAGAATAGAGCCTGGCCTCGGCAGTTCGCCTAGTACTTCTAGGGGGCTCCCGCAGCGGGGGCAGTACGGCTTGTACTCTTCACTGTCCCCCGTCCAACCACACCTTGGACAATAAAGCTTCCAGGCCAACAGTCCTCGCCTCTCTCCGAGCATAGCAAGAGTCATGCCTCTACAATTCTAATCTTCCCCGATAGGTCTCTGAGGAGCTTTCTGGCCCCCTCGAGGCCGTAGAGTACTAGGAGTGAGCGGACCGGCTCTGCTACGGGCGATATACTGGCTACTCTTAGGAGTGGCATCCTCCGAGGGCTAGCGTAGAGGGACCCCTTGACTCCGTAGTTGGGGGCTGCGCGGCGAAGGGCTTTCCAGTCGTAGCGGGCCGGCACTATTGCCTTGTACCCGAGGATTGTCGCTACTCCCTCGGGACTCTCGATGACCCCGTCCGGGTCAGTGAGTAGGTGCAACTCCCATCTCACACTGATCTCGTCGGGCGCGACGAAGCCTAGGGCTAAGTAGTAGTGGGCCCCGATCTTCGTGTAGGGGCCTATGATTTGCTTTGCTTCTCCCGTGATTATCTTTAGGGGGATGACGACCTCTATCCCATCCATATGCTCACCTCATTACTAGGAGGGCCAGTACGGTTATGAGGGCTTGCCAAGAGAGCACTAGGAGAGTCACGCCCCTCTCGGTCGCTTTACCCCTCACCTTCTTGAGTGTTTTGATTGCTAGGTGGGTAACGCTGTACACCTTCGGGTATCGCATGTCGAGGCTGCCGTCGGGTCTGGGAAGCCCGAATGTCTCCTTGTAGACTCCGTCCTTCAAGCCCCTGAGGAAGAGGGCTAGCTCTAGGAAGTAGAGGGCGAAGAGTGCGACGCCGAACTTCTCGAAGTTATCAACTATTACTATGGCTGCCAAGAGGCTCCCGAAAGCGTATGTAAAGGAGTTCCCGGGGAACACCTTGGCTGGGTACCAGTTATAGACTAGGAAGGCTATAAGGCCTAGGATCGCAATTACGCTTAGCTTTAGAGCTAGAGTCTTCCCGTGTAATGCTGCGTATGCGGCGTAGCCCGCGAGTATTATTGTCGCCATGCCGGCTTCGAGCCCGTTGAAACCTGCTAGCATGTTGAACGCGTTGCTCGCGCCCATGACTCCCACAGGAATCACTATCAAACTATAGGCCGGGCCAAGGTCGACTCTCCCCAACAGTGGTACACTTATGATACTAGTCCCAGCCTTGACGACGCTGAGCGGGAGAGCTATAGCATAACTGGCTAGTAGGCGATACCTTATGGGGACCCCCACCTTCCACCCCATTATATCGTCTACTAGACCTACGAAAGCGCCCAGGAGGAGGAGTAAGCTCACGCTCAACACGTCCTGGACCCTGTAGGGCCCGCCGCCGAGGTAGACGTGATACGCCTCCATCACGAGGAAGCCGAAGAGCACACCAAGAACACTCCATATTCCCGCGAACCTCGGAGCATAAACATCACCCGGCTTGTTCATGTCCTTCCCGAAGTGCAGGCTCAGGAAGGCGCTCTTAACCGGGCCCTCGAGCCTTGAGAGGCTCTTCCACAGCATGCTAACCCATTTCCCGGTAACCACTAGAGTGAACAGGAACGCTACCAGTCCCCCAGCAATGCAGTCTAGACAGCTTACCAAGCCGCTAGTCCCTCCATGAGAGCCTCCACACTATGTACGCCGCTGTCTGCGACGAGAGGTAGCTTAGCGGGCCTATCGAGACCTCTTGGCTCGCATACCTACGTATAATGTTTTCGATGCTTTCCTCCGGCTCCTTATGCGCCCCCATCACCCATAGAGTTCTCCCCCTCAGGAGGATCCCTGAGACGTCCTCTCCAGCCTCAGATAGCCTGACTATGACTCGCGTCTTCGAGTATCGATGGAGAAATCTTTCGTAGTGCTCCCTCTCGGCTACGATGCACTCATGCTGCCCTCTCCTCAGGGCCGCTAGAACAGAGTAGACTACCCCCCTCTCGCCCCGTCCCTTGTAGCAGCTCGGCTTGGCCGTGAGCCTGAAAGGCTCGCCGTTAACTCTCACGAGCGCGTGCACGGGCCAGTCGGCACCCAGGCTTGCAACGGCTAGGATTACCCTAGCATACACGTCGATCCGGGAGTACCGGGAAGCGTAGCCCCGTAAAACAGTTCTGCCGCCGAGGACGAGGGAGCCGGGATAGAAGATTGCTATCTCGTGCTCCCCGCTCATTCTTACTGCCCTATTATCTCGAGGATCTTCTTCTTAGCTTGCTCGTACGCCATGTCCTTGTCTGGCTTAGTTGTCTTAGGGTCGAAGGGATACTCGGCTAGGACTAGGACTATTCTTCCGTCGTCGAGTTCGACGAATAGCTGGGGCAGGCTCGCCATTCCTAGGTCGTCTGTCTGTCCATGGTCGATAGCAAAGAGGTAGTCCTCCTTCTTCACCTCTAGCTCGGCCCCGAACTCTTCGGCCAGCCTCTTAGCTAGGTTGAGCCAGGCCTTGTGGAGGGGATGGAACTCTGCTGTGTCAAGTATGATCTTCTTGACCTTCGCCATCTCGTTCACCCGCGATCAACCTGGATTGTCGCCTTCCCGGTTAAAAAGGGCAGTGGCTAGACGGCGCTCGCGTCAAGCCTCTTACAGTGGTCTCTCATTAGTATGGCATCCTCTTCTAATATTGGGCTCTCGCTTATTATGACTGCGTGTACCCCTGTCTCGAGGTATGCCTTACACACTATGTCCCACTCGGGCCCGTATTCTTCCTCCGAGAGGGTGTGGTGCTCCCGCTCTCCTCCAGGCCCGTATTCTATTTTCGAGAAGTGCGTGTGGAGCGGCCTGACTGCTCGGGTGCCAAGCTCTCTTTCGAACTTCTCTATAACGCTTATCACGTGGTCCACGCTGGTCACGAACTTGCCCTCGTATCTAGCGTATAGATGAGCCCAGTCTATGGTAGGCCTGCATCTCCTCCCTAGCCGCCTGCATATCTCTATGACTTCGTCAATATCTCCTATGGCTTGCTTCCTACCCATTACCTCGGGAGAGAGATCCGGCTTCTTAACCCACGCGGGCAGCCTGTTTAGGGCCTCCTCGTATCCCTTTATCGCGGCTTCGAGCGCCTCGCGCTTGTCATGGTATCCTTTGTAGTAGCCAGTGTGTATCACTACAGCGTAGGCTCCCATCCACTCGGCAGCCTTCATGGAGTCAATAATTCTTCTTATACTTGCCTCTCTCTTATCATTATCCTTGCTAGCAAGATTGATATAGTATGGCGCGTGTAGGCTGAGGACTACGCTGTTCTCCTTCGCTCTCTCGCCGAGTAGGCGGGCCTTGGCCTCCGAGATTCTCACGCCCCGTACAGCCTCATACTCCAGGGCGTCTAGCCCTATGGATCTTAGGAAGGCGGGGACGTCCTCCATCTTGCCTTTTTTCATGCTAATCGGCTTACCAGCTGGGCCGAACCATAATCGCTTCGCCAATTCTCTCCTCACCACCGTGGCGGACCGGGCTTATCCCGAGAGGCTAGAAAGTGACTGGCCCCCTTAAGGGCCACACCCGATCTTTCTAGCCAGCTCGGACTCCCCGAGCCTTCTCTTGTATATTATTTCCACGCCCGGATCGTAACGGTAGCTTCTAAACCATTTGGGTGGTCCGTATTGGAGACCTACGACCCTTAGGCTTACGCCTACGCTATTGGCCATGGCCCTAGCATAGCTTACTGGTATCTTCGGCTTCTTAGGCATAGACCATAGTAGCACGAGCATGTCGCCCACGGCCGGCATTCCCGCCCTCTGGTAGAAGATAATTTCTAGCGCCTCTTTTACTGCCTTCACAGGCTCGGGGATACCTCTCATGGTTGCAGCACCCGCGAGCGCTTCTTCCAGCTGGCGGGGATCCCTTGTTCGTTCAATGACGGGGGCGGCTCTAGACGCGTATACTACGAGGCCGAATCCCTCGTGATCGGAAGCGCACCTCTCAGCGTTTTGCGTCACAAAGCTCCTCTGAAACTCGATGTATTGCCTGGCGCTCCGACTAATGTCTACAGCGTATATGATCATCTGGAGACGCCCCCGACTAGCTTTACGAGCCCGCTTGTGAGGTCCTCGTAACTGCCTACCTCGACCCAGTGGGCTATGTCTTTGTACTGATGATACGGTCCGGCGAGCTGGGTCTCCTCTATCTGGCCTATCACGAAGATGTAGAGGTCAACGCCGGACTGCTTCGCATATGATAGAGCGTATTCGAGGGGGACGCCCATGTTATAGTCTCCGTCTGTTATCACTGCTACTACCTTTTTGTGGTCGTGGAGAGCCCTCATAACCTTAACAGCCTCTACCACTGCATCTCCTGGGGCAGACCCCAGGAAGGTCCTTCCTAGAAGCCTAAGCGCCGAGAGGAAGTGAGAGATGTTCCTCGTTGGATATACGAGGGGGACTGCCCACTCCGCGAAAACTACGAGACCCGTTTTAAGGCCCTCCTCTATTATTGCCCTCCTCGCGCTGATAGCAACAGAGTTTATGGAGGCTTGGAGCTTGCTCGGCTTGAAATTAGAGTATATCTTGTCCATGCTTATTGATATGTCGAGAGCGTAGACCAGCGAGGGCATTCCTTGCTCACCTCCCAAGATCCGTGAAAGCGCTAGGTGGTAGAATCAGTGGGACGCTCTTGAGGGAGTATACTATGTCAAGGGCTTCTGACGTGCTTATGAGCTGCCGAGCTCTCGCCTCGTAGAGTAACTCTACAGCACCGACTGTCTTGATCCCGAAGCCCTCGAGGGCTTCTCGAAGCCTCTGGTCTACCGTTAGCACCGGAATGTTGCACGTTTTAGCCGCGTTAACCGTCGATTTCTCCGCCTTGCTGAGAAGTATCTTAGAGTTAATCTTCTCCTTCATCCTCGCGCAGGGTTCTATAGCTTCGATAGCCAGAACATGGCGGAGGATCCCCTTATGAATTGAGTATGCCTCCCAGAGCCTCTGCTCGTTCTCTAAGTCAGCAGCCATGTAGAGCCGCGTTCCCCCCTCGCGCAGCTTCCACAGCAAGTTGCCCAAGTACGACGTGTAGACGGTGAATAAGGCTGAGGGGGCTAGTAGTATCTGGTTGGGTATCTCCGTTCTGGCAGGCTTTTGACTGCTCCCTAGTAGCGGTACAGTCCCGTTCTCCAGGAAATACGATATAACTCTATTGCATGGCGAGTCTGTAAACTCGCATATGTAGCTCAGCGTTGCGTTGCCGGACCGGTAAAGCATTAGGCCTATATGGTGAAGGTCTAGCTCGTCCATGAGCCTCCTAAGCGCGTCTCTTACCGCCTCGCTAACACTAGCATATATCCCGAGATCTACTAGTCTGCGTAGTCTCTCCTCGAGCACCCCTGTTATATCGACGCTTACAACCATCTTCGGTAGGCCCCGCAGAACACCGCTGCTACAGCCCTCTCTGAGGGCGTGTGGGGAGCTAGTTAATTAGTCATGGGTATCAGTCGAGATAGGAATACTAGGATATAATACTAGAAACTATACAGAAAAAATTGTTTGGGAAAATTTAGGTGACCCTTACGGAGGAGTCCTTCCCCTCGAAATCACGCTCATAGCAACGATTGCGGCCAGCAGTACCACTATGCCGACGCTGGTCATAGTGGTGACTCTACCCTTCACGGCGTTGTTGCTCTCCTCTATCTTCTGCGAGAGGTCCTTGGTAGCCTTGTCGAGCTTCTGGGAGAGCGTGTTGTTCAGGTTGTCGATAGCGTTGAGTATCTGCTTGGTGTTGGTGCTCACCAGGTTGGTTAGGGTCGTGTTGAGCGACTTGGTCTCGTTGTAGAGCTCGCCTAGCTTTGCGGTAAAGGTCTTGTTTAGACTGTCAATGTAGCCCTCTATGTCCTCGGCCTTGGTGTTGATTAGTCCCTTGACGGAGGCGGCCTGGGTTCCGACCGCGGATATTATCTGGCTCTTGCTCTCGTTGATGAGCATGCTTATGGCGTCTAGCTTAGTCATTGTCTCGTTCTGGAACATGCTTAGCCTGTTGCAGAGCCTCATGCCGAAGCTGGTCACGTTCGCGCTTAGGTTTGCTATGCTCTCTAGCACCTCCTCCTTAGCGACGCTTAGGTTGTAGGCTAGCATCTCATAGACAGCGTTTATAGTCGCGGTTATGTTGCCCTCGCTGGTCTTGATCTGCGCGATCAGGGCGCCGGTCTTGTTCTCGATTAGGCCTGTTAGGGTCGCGTTTAGGTTGTTGATGAGCTGGGTTATGTTAGCCTCCATGGTTCCTAGCTTGCTCAGTATTATCGCGGTGTTGTTGTCAACAGCGGTTATGAGCAGGCCTAGCTGCTCCAGAGTGGTGTTTAGCTTGATGAGTATCTCCTCGCCGTAAGCCTCTAGTGCTAGGTAGACCATTGCGATGTTGTTGTTGATCTCCTCGGTGCTATTTTCGATCTGCCTGCTTATGCTGTTGGTCGTGTCGACGACTATGGTGAGGTTCGCATTGATCGCGTTGGCAAGGTTGATTAGCGCGCTTACATCAGCGTAGGTCTCGTTGAGAGTGTCGCTTACTACTACCAGCTTACCGTTGATGCTCTCTAGCTTGAGGTTGAGGTTGTTGTAGACGTCGTTGATCAGGTTCTCGATCTCCACCTTTCCATTATTGACCTCAGTGATTACCTCGTTGAACAGGTCCTCTAGACTGCTCGCTACCGTCAGGCTGGTGAACGCCATGTCACTCTTGGGTATCATGAAGAACTTCGGCTGTACCTCAGCATATACCTTAATGAGCAGCTCGTCACCCTTCACGTCGGGCGTCACAGCGAACCTGTAGTGCCAGATGCCAGGCTCTCCAGTGTACTGCATCTTAGCGTTATCTAGGAGCTTCACCAGATTACCGCCGTCGTAGTAGTATACTGTTAGGTTGACCTCTATCTTGTGCGGCTTCACGGTGTCGTTATCGAGTAGCTGGCCACCTAGGTATACAATTGCATACACGTCTACAGTGTCGCCTGGATAGGTTAGCTTTAGGGTGCCAGTGTAGACCTCAACCTTGACGTTCGGGGTCACGCTGTAGTAGATGTTGATTATCTCCTCGACAGTGTCGTTATAGTAGATTGTCAGAGTGTAGTTGCCGGGGCCATTGTCCTCTAGGAACTTACTTATGTTTGCGGTTATGTTGAACGTACCATTTGCTGCAGTTGTGAAGGTCTCGCTGTAGCTGAGTAGCGTGCCGGTCTTATGGATTATGTAGCTTACAGTAGCGCTGCCCGGCCATCCATAGCCGAGCACTGTTACGTTCATTGCCTCTCCTAGGAATATCTGTAGCTTGTACTCTACTTTGCCGTTGAGTATAAGCTCGACTGGGTCAATAGCCCTCGCGGTTTCCCTAATGTATACTTCCTTACTGTGGCTACCATAGTAGGTTGTAGAGTCGTTGGCTACCACATAGTAGTCGCCGTATGGAGCCACTGGCACGTCGACTGTTCCCTTGAAGTAGCCGTTCGTGAAGGTTACGCTTGCAGCCTCCCAGTAGGTTGTATTGTCTGTGGTTATGCTTATGCTTCCACTGGTGAAGCTTACTCCTATTACCTCGACTGTGAAGTTTGTTTCGGCATAGTCTGGAAGCTGGTCCTTCCAGGGTGTTGCGGCCGGGTATGCAGGTGTCGCAGGAATCTGGTCTACTCTGGCTGCGTCGGGGGTGAACCCGTAGCCGGTCAATAGTAGTGGCGCCGGGTTCACGAAGACCTTGTATACGCTGCCGTCGAGCACGAAGTTGAATGGCTGCGTGCTGAAGCCTCTGTTAGTTGTTGTTGTTCCGTGGGCGCTGAAGTGGAACGGGCTGTTGGCCGGGTCGACGTCTGCAGGTATCTGGAATAGGCTGAAGAACGTTCCATTGTCGTAGACGTGTATGCTGTCTCCTCCGCTTATGTCGGCTATGAACTTTAGGGTGGCCACGTCTGCTCCGCCGTAGAATATGGTCGCGGTTATGTTCTCATTCATGAATCCGTGTCCCTTGATCAGCACGTAGTCTCCGGGCGCAGTATTAGTGGTCTCATAGAAGTTGCCGAAGGTGCCATCGTTCTTGACTAGGGAGATCTCAAGGTACGGGTGTACTACTATGATGGATGGCCCGCTTGTTACAGTGGCGTTGGTAGCGGGCAGTCCCCTCACGTTGTCGCCCTGCTTCGCTACTACGAAGAACTGCCTACCTCCATACTGTGCTTCTGGCAGCGTTACTGTGACTGTAGCGTTGCCATATGTTGTATCCACGGTCGCGCTAGTGTCTATCTGGACTAGCTTACCGTCCCCGTACACGAATAGGCATATGTGGACAGGGTTAGTATTGCTTACGAAGTTGTACAGCTTTACGGTTATCTGGTCGCCTGGGTTAATCTCTGTAGTATTCCCAGCTACCTCAGTGTAGCCTGTTAGCTCAACGCTCGGGAATATGTTCATAGTCTTGCCTAGGCTACCTATGTTAATGGTTATCTCGGGTATCGTGACCGTGCCTGGCACGTCCGAGAACTCGTGCTGTCCTGTCGTATAGTTGTAGGTAACGTTTATGGCATTGTTGAATGTCTCCTTGAACTTCTTAGCCTGGAACGTGAAGTTGAAGGACGCATAAGATACAGGTATGCCCTGGACCGTAATCTGAGCGTTTACTCCGCCCAGCGCGAAGTCCTTGAGAGTACCATTAATCTTGGCTACCGTTGTGGTTATTGTGCTGCTGTTAATGTTGTCTAGAATATCGCTCTTCCAGGTTGTGGTGTTAGTGACGGTCTGGTTGAAGAGCTCTAGGCTCTCGATGTTGTTATACAGGAGTATTGTGAAGTTCTGCGTGGTCAGGTCTATTGTTGGCGCTATGGTGGATATGTCCACGGTTAGGTTAAGCGTGTTGTTGGTCTCTATTACGGTGTCGGTGTAGCTTGTCTTCGATAGGTTGTAGGTATTCGCCTTGAATATCTCGGATACATTGGTTACCACGTAGAACCTGTTGCTTGCCGCCACGTTAGACCCGTCAGTCACCTTGATGTAGAGATAACCGCTCTCACCACCTAGTAGCTTGTTTACTACAGTATTGTTGATGTACAGATATCCGGCTATGTAGTCAGCGTCAGCTATGTAGATTCCCCTGACTAGGAGCAGGTCGCTTACGCCGGGCTGGATATTTCCGTATCCGTTGTTGCTAACGTAGATGTCGGCTGTGGTTCCTACCCAGCCGAACGTGTTCTTTAGGTAGGTTAGGTTCACGTAGAAGTATACGGTATTGTTCATGCTTACTACTTCGGTTATTACTGTTACTCCTGTGTCTGTTGCTGCTACGGGCACACTTGGAGCGTAGGCTAGTGCCATGAGCGCTACCATGAGTGCCGCGAATACTATCTTTGCCGCGTTCATGGTCATACCCTCCCCCTTGCATAGGGGGTTGTGGGTTGTCGTTTTACAGGGGTGATACGCGGTTGTTATAAAAGGGTTAAGCCGAGTTGGAGCGGTGGTTCAGACCCGGAGATCGGGGGGGTTCTCCGGGGGTGGCTCGTCTGTCTATATGACTCGTCTTGCTAGTCTCGTGAGCAACTTATCTACTATTATAGAGAATACTATTGATCTAACTGAGAAATCTATTACCATTGAGATCCACACCAGAATAGCGCAAACAGGTTTGGGCGCAACACCGATCAGAGCTGGGGGCAGGAGCACCCTTGCAAGGTAGAACGATATGAGGTTAACGAGTAGGGGGACACGCGTATTGCCTGCCCCGCGTAGTCCCATGGATAGCGACATTGCGAGGCCGAATAGTGGCTCTGATATGGCGGCAAGAAGAAGATAGGCCATAGAGAGAGTTCTCACCAGGGGGTCCTCTGTAAAGAGCGATGGCAGGCTTCGACTTGCTAACGCGAGGATCGCCCCCGTTATGGACCCTACTGCTACCGAGAGGAGGGAGCCCTCGAGTGTCACTCTCTTAGCTTTCTCGGCCCCTTCTCTCCCCATAGCTTGCCCGGAGAGTACAGCGGTGGCCTCGGATAGAGAGTAGAGTGGGAGGAAGGCTAGGCTCTCTATCCTTACACCAATTGTGTGCGCTGCTAAGGCCTTGTCGCCGCACCTCGCTATCTCGCTGAGGTATGCGAGGTGTCCTCCCACAATCGTCAGCCTCTCAGCGAGGACTGGAGCTCCAACGTTCACGATCCGCATAGCTATGCGGGAGGGCCTCGCTACCGATAGTTTTAGACCCGTCTCTCTGAGGAGGGCCATGTTTGCTAGGAGAAAGGCTGTGTTGGCGACAGAACTCGCGATTCCTGCCCCCACGACTCCTAGGGGTGGCGCTCCCAGTAGGCCATATATTAGGATGGGGTCGAGGACAGCGTTCACTAGAGCGTAGGTGAGGCTCGTCTTCACTATTGGCCTGGTTTTCCCGGTGGCCCGGAATATACTGTCTAGGGAGAGCGCAGCATAAGAAGCAGGGGTCGAGGCGAGCCTCGCAAGGAAGTAGGATCGGGCCATTCCCTTGGCCTCCTGGCTAACCCTAGGCCCTGCTATGATGCCCACTAGTTCGGTGGAGGCTAGCCAGAAGCCTATGACTACGGGCGCCGAGATTAGGATGGACAGTGATACGGCCTCGGCTAGGGCTTGCTGAGCTTTCTCTCGATCGCCTGCGCCCCAGGCCTGCGACACTACGACCATTGTGCCCATGTATAGGAGGCTTCCGAGCGAGAAGACTAGCCAGCTCAGGTAGCCTCCGAGCCCTACGGCCTCCAGGGCTGTATCTCCTAGCTTGCTGACGAAGAATGTGTCTGTTATCCATAAGACACTGTCAATACTGTCGGCTAGCATCATCGGTAGCGCTATCGATATCAGCTTCCTCCATATTACCCTTCGCGCACTCAAGGCTCTGGACACGGGCTGTACGGCCCTCCACATAGATAAAGCCGCCGCCCCTCCTCTTCAACGCCTCGAGAACCCGTTTGGCTCGCCTCCTTGGCCCGGCATATGCGCTCCTCCTATCCCTGGCAGGCCTGCCCAGGGTTGGGCCTGTGATTGCAACTATTGTTACTGTAACTCCCGTCTTGGCCATCTCACAGGCTATATGCTTGAGATCTGCCTCAACTTCCTCTGGCTCTGCGCCCGGGATCTCTATCACCGCCTCCTCAGTGCCCCTCTCCCAGTCGAGGCCGTAGATAATGACTGCACTCCACTTCCTAGCGAACAACTCGACTAGGCCTGAGAGCTTCCCGGTCGAGGGGTTGGGCCTGTACTCACTCCACCCTTTCTCGCGAATTACTTCGCTCATTCTATCAATATCTATTAGTATAATAGTTCCATAATTCACGCTCACCCTGGGCATGACAGGCACCGGAAGAAAATGCGTGTACTAGGACGAGGGAAAGAAGGATTAGGGAGATGCCACGCTTACCGCGTTAACCAACACGAGGTTGCTCTCATGACTATACATTCCGTCAGCCCCGCTCTTAAGGTACTGAAGCCAGTAGCCGTCTAACGCGCTGAATAGGAATACCCAATTCTCCTTGCCGGGCGCGTCGTATACAGCGATTGTGGCGCCCTTTATGCTCCATCCGAACCATGAGTATACCGCTATCTTGCCTAGCACCTCCACGTTTGCATCGTCGGTGAAGCTCACATACACGTAGTCGGCGTACTGGCTGTTAGCAGTGTCAACGAGGTAGTAGTGCCCATCTATCCCGTTGTATATCGGGTGGTCCTTATTGACAACATAGACTGCTACGTAGGTGTCATAGGTGTACCCGTAGTCCCTAGTGTCGGGGGCTGGGTAGCCAGCCTTCTCTATATCGGCGGAGTAGGCATACATTATGTATCCCATAGTGCCTTTACCCTCGTATGCACCGTCAAGTATGACTAGTCCTATGTCATGGCTGTCCACGTAGGATAGGAAGTTGAGCACGGCGTTCTTATCGGGGAGACTGTCTCTGTTGTTCTGGTCCCAGTAGTTTACTACAACAACCTTAACGTCCGGGCCAGCGTGAGAGAGGAAGCTCTCAACACTATCATACGCTACCACGTTATAACCGTTGTTCTGGAGCAGGGTGATTATGTTTCCTGCAGGATCCCCTATCACTGCAACTTTGTTGCCCGGCTGCGTCTGCACGGGCTGAAGGGCGAAGTCAGCCCGCACGGTCTCTCCTTCGCCCACGCTCACAGTCTTGCTCTGAGACTCATACCCGCTAGCCTCGGCTGTCACGGTGTACGTGCCGGGGTCGACTGTTACCTCGTAGTAGCCGTTGGAGTCGGTGGTCACGCTGCCCACTCCCTCCACAGTCACAGTGGCCCCACTAATCGGCTGCCCAGTTGACTGGTCCGTCACGTAGCCGTAGATCTTGCCGGGCTGCGGCTGGGGCTGCTCTCCACCTCCTCCCCCGCCGCTACCGCCGCCGTAGTTCTGCAGAGCGTAGGTTACAGCCTCGTACGCATCAATTCTCCCATAACCGTATTCCGTGTCCTGGCCGCTTGCTCCTAGGTCGACTGCCGTTTTGGTTAGTGCCTCGTAGATTTTCTCCGGCGTGTCGGGCACGCTCCAGTTGGTCCAGCCCAGTGCTGATAGTATTAGGGCTACTGTGCCTGCGACGTGCGGGGTCGCCATGCTAGTTCCATCCCAGGAGGCATACCCACCGTTTGGCGTGGAGCTCGTTATGCCGACGCCTGGAGCGCTAACGTCGGGCTTGATGTACTGGCTCGGGTAGGTGTCGTAGAACGGCCAGTCGCTAGGTATAGACTGGTAGTGTACTACCTCACCGCTGCTAAAGCTAGCATGGTTATCATTCTGGTCGACTGCGCCTACACCTATTACTCCCCATATGTTGCCGGGGTTACTACTCGTTCCTTGGCCCTCGTTTCCTATTGCTGCTACTATAACTATGTTTGCTTCTAGTGCTGCCTTCACAGCGTCTAGAAGATAGTCTCCATAGTAACCGTCAGCTCCGAGGCTCATTGATATTACATGGGCGGGATAGTTAGTTGGGTTACCGTTACAGTCGTAGGGGTTCACCGCCCACTCTATGCCCGCGAGAACGCTTGCGAAGCTCCCGCTCCCTCCGGGCAGGACTAGGGCGTGCATGAGCTTCGCCTGAGGGGCGACGCCGATAACAATATTGCTGCCGTCACCGCCGAGCACAGTCCCGCTCACATGGGTCCCGTGCTCTCCACTATCGTGGGGCTGAGAGCACACTGGGTTTCCATTGCTATCGAACTCTATCCAGCCCCCGGGATAGTAGCTGTTCCCGGGATCGATAGTGAACATCTTCCCCTGAAGGGCGGGGTGGCTTATGTCGACTCCAGTGTCTAGTACCGCAACCCTTATTCCCTGGCCCATGTCGTTGTAGTTCTGCCACACATCTGGAGCCCTAATCTTGTAGATTCCCCAGCTCTCAACGGTGCTCTGGGGCTCGACTGATACCTCACTCTTGAGACCGTCTAGGTCCAGCGCTTTAACCTCAAAATTAGGTATTATTTTCTCTACATAGGGCATACTAGCGAGTATGTATAGGGTTAGAAGGTTACCCCTAACGACCATTGCATTTACTATCCAGAACTGCCTGAGGACCTCGCCTCCAGTTGCAGCTATCAGAGGCATAGCCTGCAGCTGGTACGGTCTAACGGAGCTCTTGAGAGTCTTAGCGAGTTCTTTAGGCGTGTAGTGCTCTCCCTCCGGTAGAACAGGTTTCTTCAGTAGAACTACGAATGTCACGCTGCCCTCGGAGATAGCCTCTTTTATAAGTTTAGGATCAATCTTCGAGTAGTACTGGAAGTAGTAGGGACTCGTGCTTGGCACAGGACTAGCTGCAAATCTTTGGGATGCTCCAGATGCTATAGGGGCTGCTATCATAACTAGTATGAGAACAAGCGCGAATACCGGGCTTCTCACGAGTTTCACCCACACATGTCCCACTGTTTTGTGGGAAAACTATGGGTCACAGTATATATGTGTACCTACGCTACTTCTCGGTAACAACCATATATTTTTCTTGGGGGAGGAGAAAGTGTGTTGGAGTCTAGTATAGGAAGAGGTTCTTCAGGTATGCCTGCTCCCACGAGTCCTTTGCCTTCGTGTATTCCTCTTTGGGCTCGGGGTCCTTAGACGGCTTCGGCGGCTTTGTGGCGAAGTTCAGCCCGAACTTTACGCTTAGCGTCTCCAGCCTGCCCTCGAGGTTTCCAACGTAGGCCCATCCGAGGAATGCGTACTGAACGGGGACTCGCTCGCCTACACCCGCGTCCTCCATTATCTTGTTAGCGGCGAAGAGCGCGCTCTCATAGGCTATCTCCTGGTTCTTCGGGAACGGCAGTTTGGCCACGTCGCCGGCAGCCAGTATGTCGTCGTATTTCACGCTTCTCGGATCGGTGGGGCTCCTGATCTCGAACCAGTTCTTACCTAGCCCTGCCTCCTCTACGAAGCGCGGAGCTCTGTTAGGCTCTAGCATCGCTAGTATTGTGTAGGGTAGGCGCTCGCCACTGTCGAGGACCACGTAGTCGGGGCCTATCTCAACTATCTGCCTAGACGTTATTAGCTCAACGCCTGCCTGCTCGAACAGCCTCGTTATTATATCCGCGATGACCGGGGGCTGTGGCTTGTCGTTCGCGTCTACGTGAATTATCCTGAACTTCTCCCTGACGCCCCTGTGCTTTAGAACTGTGTGGACGAGCAGTGTCGTCTCGCTGGGGGCTGGGGCACACCTGTACGGCATCTTTGGAGCGTATACCACCACAGTGCCCTTGCTAGCGTTCCATAGTCTGTAGCGGAACGTGTCCACTCTGCCGGGCTCGTACACGTTGACGATGTTCCCCTTGTACTTTTCGTAGCCCTCTATTCCGGTACCGTCTAGAACTACTCCGGGCGCGACAACTAGGTAGTCGTATTCGATCTCCCTGACCGCTGGCCTAGTAGGCGCCTCTGCAACGCGCACCTTCCTCTCATCTGGCAATATCTCGGTTACTAGTCCGTGAGCCACCTTGATGCCGGCGCGGGCGACCTCCTCGTATCCCCTGATTATCCTCTCATACTTCTGCTCCCCCGTAATCAGTAGGGGCCTGCTCGGGCCAGCCATGTAGAAGGTGTCCTTAGTGATTACTGTTACATCGAAGTCTTCTGGAGCTTTCTCCTTAAGAGTCTTGGCCACACCCATCCCGGCTATGCCACCGCCAATAATGACTACTCTCCGAGCCATCGCTACGCACCTCTTCTGGGTCCACGGTCTCTAGAGAATCGGGATCGATTTATTCGGAGAGAAAGTATTCACTAGTGGAGAACACTCATAATTGTATACCGTTAGCAGGTGGAAGCGAATTCGTCTACCAGGTCCCGCTTCAAGCCCTCGTCAACGACCCAAGAGAAGACGTGCCCGCTAGACTCTCTGAGGCCTAGCGAGTCAACTACCCACCTGTAGGCGCCACCCGCTAAGCCGCTCGCTATTATCGCGGCCCCGCTAGCGCCCTCTTTGGCGGTCGGGCTTAGGAGGAGGGGCCTCTTAGCTGGGAGATCGCTTAGTAGAGGTGACCTCTTCAATCCCTCCACGATCATTCTGGATATGAGCGGATATCTCATTGCACGCCCGCTAAGGTAGATTGCTGTGGGTCGCTTCCTCGCCGTCGAAACCAAGGCTGAAGCCGCCTTAACTACTCCCTCGGCCAGCATATTCGCTGCCTCACGCGCCTTCCCCACGCCCCGGCCAAGCCCTTCCTCGAGCTCGTCGAACCCGCTTATGCCGTAGATGCTGGATACTCCCCCGCTAAAGAGGAGTTTCTTCGAAAACCGGGGGCGGACCGCTGCTAAGGCGTATGCGAGCTCCGAGTCCATGAAGCCCCCGCCCATGAAGCCCCAGAAGCCGGCTGTGCCTGCTATTGCGTCAGTTATTCTCGATTCCTCCACAAGCATAGCGCTAGTGTACGCCTGGCCTATCTCGACTACAATAATATTTATGTTCTCAGGCCTAGCACCGCCGAGCCTTTCTGCCGCCATAGCCGCCGCGACTGTGAATATCTTATCAGCAGTCGCCATGTCTATCCTGTTGGCCTTCCTGTATGCGGGGATAGAGGGGAGATGGACCCCGCCAGGGGTGAACCATGCAGGCAGGTCGGAGTCTCGGAACATCTGCATTAGCCTGCGTAGCCCCACAATTTGGAGCCCCCTCTCCTCGTCTTCGCAGGTAATGAATGTTGCTAGCCGAATATCGGCGTCAGACGCTTCCTGAACCCTCTTGAGGGGCATGCCGTAGCCCGAGGGCGCCACTATCGCATCTAGCCCGTAAGCCCTATGGATGCGCATGAGCCTCTCGATTACTATGCTGGGATCCTCGGTCACGAGACGCCTGGGTATGGCCTCGGCGTAGAAGACTTCCCCGGTCTCGTCGTCGAAGGCTAGGAGATCCATGCTTCCCGTTCCAGGATCTATTCCTAGGGCCCTCACCATTCTATCCTCACCAGGGCTCCTGTGCTAGCGGGAGACGTTATCCATACGTCGCCACCCCCGAGGTCCTCCATGAGGCTTCTGGCCTCCACTACTACGCGCCCCACGAGGTCCTCCGGGAATGCTGCATAGACCGTGGGGCCCCAGCTGGATTGGCCGACGAAGATTGCGCCTTTACTATCGAAGAACCTTATGAGGCTCTCGGACTCCTTGCAGCAGTACACGGACTCCTGCGGCCCCCTCCAGTACTCGCCCAGGGACCTGTTGAACTCTGTTATGAATTTGCCTGCTAGCTTCCAGTCCCCATCTGCAATGTTCCCCAGTATCCCCATGAGCATCATCCTCGATAGCCTGTCGGCCATGTCGGGGTTCATGTGCGGCATGCTGGAGAGGATCTCGTCCTCGCGCTTCTTAAGCTCCCTTATGCGCGCTATAGGCCTGCTAGGTAGGGCTACGATGATCCTCATCCAGCCGGGCGGCTCGGCCCGGAAGAGGAGCGGCGGGGGCCTGCTCTCTCCCGGTTTGAAGCCAGCGTCAAATAGTAGGCCGCCGTAGAGGAACGAGTATAGGCCTAGACCGGAGATCGTGCTCCGACCGAGACGGACCGCCCAGTCTGCCGCTTCGAATGGAAGCCCGGGCCTGCAGATTTCGTGAACGGCCCTCGCTATCGAGAGGAATAGCGTTGTGGTTGACCCTAGCCCCACGTGGGGTGGTATCTCGCGGACAACTCTTACTCTCGCACTGCAGTCATAAGCCGATACAATTTTGGAGTATGCTTCTAGAGCGTCCCCCCTCTTGCATTCGCATCCCCTCCCCTCACTAGCTTCAACAATTACCCTAGGAGTTTCTAGGGCGAGGCCGAGCGTCCCGTACAGTCTACCATAGCTGCCGTCGAGATCCGGGTTACCCATATGCACGTGACTAGGAGCCGAGACTACCACTCTCCTCATCACACTACCGCCCCGTGGAGCCCGTGGAGCGGGCTGTCTTGGACAACTAGTAATAAAGCCCTAGACGAGGCATAGTTAGGTTACTCTCACGGGCACATCCCGCCCGGGGGATGCGCATGGCGAGCGAGGAGAAGATTAGCATAGAGGACTTCCTAAAGGTCGATCTACGTGTCGGAAAGGTTGTGAGTGCTGAGCCTGTGCCTAACAGTAGGAAGCTCATAAAAGTGGTCGTCGACCTCGGCGGCGAGAAGAGGACTATCCTAGCGGGCCTCGCCAAGTGGTATAAGCCGGAGGATTTCATCGGAAAGTACGTTATCGTAGTGGCTAATCTGAAGCCGAAGAAGATGGCTGGCCTAGTAAGTGAGGGCATGATACTGGCAGCCCCGTGCAGTGATGAGACAAAGCCTGCACTCCTAACCGTTACCGAGCCCGTGGAGCCCGGCTCGAAGGTCTGCTAGGAGACCTCCTCGAAACTGTAGCCCGCGCTTGATAGCTCGTCGAGTATTTTCCTTATTACCTCTCTCCCCATGGCCTCGAATGTTATTGTCACTAGAGCGTGCCAAGCGGGTATGTGGGGGTCTATCCTGTCGTGCTGTATTCCTATCACGTTGCCCCGGTGCCTAGCAATGATATCTAGGACCGTTCTAAGCTGTCCGGGACTATCGCGTACGAACCCTCGTATCCTCGCTAGCCTTCCCTCTCTCGCTAGACCTCGCAGAATTATCCTGTAGATGTGGGTCAGGTCGATGTTGCCGCCGCTGATTATGGCTATGCTAGTCCTATTCCTCGCGCTAATTTTCCCCGAGAGTAGTGCGGCTAGGCTTATCGCGCCGGCACCCTCCGCCAGGACCTTGCCCCTCTCGAGGAGCAGGTATATGGCGTGGGCTATCTCGTCCTCCCCAACGAGGTAGACCCCGTCTACTACGCGCTGGATTATTTTGAACGTTAGATTCCCAATTTTCTTCACTAGAAGCCCGTCAGCGATTGTCGAGCCTGTCTGTACCTCCACGGGCCTTCCAGCCTTGAGAGCCTCGAGAGTTTTGGGGGCAGCCTCGGGCTCTACGCCTATCACCGACACGTAAGGCCTATAGTACTTTAGGACGGCGCCAACCCCCGAGATGAGACCTCCGCCACCTACTGGGACTATTACTTGGTCGAACCCTTCGACCTGCTCCATTAGGTCGTAGGCTATTGTTGCTTGCCCAGCGATAATGTCGATATCGTCGAATGCGTGTATGAAGGCGTAGTTCCTCTCCTCTGCTATTCTTAGTGCGACCTTTAACGTCTCGTCGAAGAGGCGCCCAGCTAGTATGACCTCGGCACCATACCCCTTAGTAGCCTCTATCTTGCTAATAGGCGCCCCCTCCGGCATCACTATTACTGCTTTAAGCCCGAAGATCTTGGCAGCGTAGGCGACTCCCTGAGCATGGTTGCCCGCGCTCGCTGCCACAACGCCTTCGTACTTGTCTTTTATCTTGTAAACCTTGTATAGGGCTCCTCTAACCTTGAAAGCCCCAGTTTTCTGGAGGTTCTCATACTTGAGTAGAACCTTTCCCCCCGCCATCGAGGAGAATGTCGCTGAGACCTCGACCGGCGTTTTATGAGCATACTTTCTCACTATTTCGAGGGCTTCTCTGCTTCTGGAGACGACCTCCCTCACAAGGGTTTCCGCGTCAGCACTACTCGCCGAACTCATGGTCGTGCACCTTGCCTTCGCTAGACTCAGGGAAAAACGCGTACTAGCATATGTAAGCTATAGCCTCGACTTCAACGTCGACCCCTAGGGGGAGGTTCGAGACCTCCACGACCGCTCTGGCCGGGGGACTAGCCTTGAAGTACTCTGAGTATACTTCGTTGAAGCGGGAGAACAGCCCTATATCTCTTATGTACACGTTTACCTTCACAATATCGTCCATAGTGCCGCCCGCCGCCTCCACAATAGCCTTAATATTCTCCATGACCCTGCGAACCTTATCCTCGAAGCTCCCCTCAACGAGCTTACCTGTCTCGGGGTCTATCGGGATCTGGCCGGAGACGAATACGAAGCATCCTCCAGCAACTATTGCCTGGCTATAGGGACCCACAGGCCTAGGAGCCTTGTCCGTGAAAACCGCCTCCCTCCTCGCCATCTTTCTCCCCACTAGTCTCAACGGTTCTTTGCAGGGTACTTGGTTTCTCCCCCGAGCCGCGCACATACGCCGCTCCAAGTCCCGCGAGGAAGCCAGAGATTATCCCTATGGGGGCCAGGTATGAGGAGAGCTCTGTGTAGATTGCTGGGACCTTATAATTTAGTATTACTGCGATTGCCCCCTCAGACGATAACCCTAGCGGCTCGACGACGACCAAGTAGTTCCCGGGGCCTTCTAGGAGTACAGACGTGTCGGCCTGCCTGCCGGGCTGGACAGTTATCGTAGATATGGTGGTGTTTGATTTCATAACTGAGATGCGGACACCGTCACCCCCATCACTCGCGGAAGCCACAACTCTGATTACAGGCTCTTTTGCACCGCTGGGCACGCTAATGCTAATAGCTACGAAAGAGTTGAGGCCTCCCTTAGCATAGACAACGTGTTTTTCGCTCTGATCCGCGTAGTAGAGGTAGAGGACAGCGCTGGCGGCGATGAGAAGTACTACGGAAGCCGTTATGAGGATAAGACCGTACCGCTTGCCCAATACCCTTCCCCGAGAGAGGCCGGGTTAGGCGCGGGAGCTATCATATAACATCTTTTCTCTGCAGAACCCTTTCACCCAGTCAATCATGCTCCTCGACACTAGCATACACGCCTTCCCGGACTGCTCCGCGCAGTCCAGCGCATAGTGCAGATCCACAAGCCACACCGCGCCCTCGCCGTACAGGGATGCCACAACACGCCTCAACAGTAACGCTCCCTTCGGAGTCTTCCAATCGTGAACCGCCACCCCTGGTACGCGGAAGCCGTAGAGGACGGTCCTCAGAGTAGTGCACTCCCACGTCTTTCCCTCACTACATAGCTTCTCTGCTGCCGCGCGTAGGAGGGGCTTAGCTTTTCCTGGATGATCTATGATCGTGTTGACAGCCTCAGCAGCCCCTTCGGGAAGGCTTGCGCCAGTGCTTCTCGAGTAGAGGTAGGAGCACACGACGTGGGCTCTCCTATTCGGCACCGGACCGGCACCTCCGGGCGATGTTATGGGGGTCGGTGTGAGACTAGGCATTTCATCCCCCGCCCCGCGAGCTGGGGTCCCTGGCTGCTCGCTTCCCCATCCCCCGGGTGATCTCGCATTGGTAATACGACACCTATAAGGCCTCTTAAGATCCGGTTGATTGTGGCCTCCGAGGGAGCTCTAAGGTGGTAGTCTTTGGGGTCTGACGTAGGGTTAGAAATGCTCAAGGATATAGTGATGCTTCGAGGCATACCAGCGATATTCATTAGGAGGGCTAACGCTGTCGTAATCGCAGATCTACACCTAGGCTACGAGGAGTCTATGGCCCGTCAGGGAGTCTATCTTCCCAGGCTGCAGATCAGGAAGGCCCTCCGGGTGATCCGGAAGGCAAAGGAGATAACAGGCGCTAAGAAGCTTATAATAAATGGTGATATTAAACACGAGTTCGGACGTCTACTCAAGAGCGAGAAACTGGAGGTTGCTAAGTTCCTCAGAGGCGCCTACGAGACAGGCTATTCGGAGGTCATACTAGTCCGCGGGAACCACGACAACTATGTTAAACCCATTATAGAGTCTCTCGGGGGCGAGGTTGTTGAAGAACTCGTAGAGGGAGACGTTCTCTTAACCCACGGTCACAAGAAGGTTAGGGGGAGCCACGGAGTAATAGTCATAGGTCACGAGCACCCAAGCATATCAGTGAGCATTTCGGGTGTTAAAGCGAGGTTTCCAATATTCTTACTAGTGCCGCTCGAGGATGATAGCATGGTACTAGTGCTCCCCGCTGCCGGCGCATACCAGACTGGGAATCCCGTCAGCGTTATCCGCGAGAATTATCTGAGCCCTATAATTCGTGAAAAAGGAGTCGTTAGTGAGGCGGTGCCTATTATAGTTGATGAGACTGAGGGGCTTATGCCCCTGCCCAAAATCTCGTTGCTTGAGAGCTTAATCTGAGGGGGCTAGTATACACCCTTCCTCCCACAGCCTCTTGTATATGTTGACTACGGCCTCCTCTACATCGCTCTCCCTCTTCGCCCCCGTTATAACCATCTTACCGCTGCTGAAGATTAGCAGGACAACGCTCGGCTTCCTCATCCTATAGATGAGGCCCGGGAACTGTTCGGGCTCGTACATGCTCCCCTCCAGAACTATAGCGGCCCTCTCGAGATCGACCCTAGCATGAAGGTTAGCGCTAGCAACAATATTCTGTATCTGAGTCTTGGGCACCCCCTTTATCTCGAGACCTGCGTCTTTAAGCGCCTTAATTATTCTCTTAACAGCATATACTAGCTGGCGAACACTCTTCGCCCCAGTAACAACCATTTTTCCCGACTTGAATATTAGCGCCGTGACCTTTGGATTATGGAGCCTGTAAACTAGGCCCGGAAACTGGTCCGGATTATAATCGACCTCCGGAATCCTGGTCTCTATAAGGTTAAGGTCGAGCTGCTGGTCTAGTATGACAGTGGCTACTATATTCTCTATGCGCGCCTCCGGCTTCTTGTAACCCTCCGGCACTTCGAGGCGGGCCAGAGGGCTCTCACTTTTTACTTGAGAACCGGGTTTCGACACCCTTTTAACACCCTATATAAGCCTTGCAGGGAGGGGCTATAAAAACTGAGAGCAACCCCTATAAGTACGCCCGCAACTCGCCAGGCCTCAAAGCCCTCTTCCGCGTCGTAGCGCTAGGTTCTTACTTACGCGGAACTTACCAATGTAGTTTTTGGCGTCCGGCTTCCTACCGCACAGCTTTGTCACGAGATCCAAGTCGTCAATGGCGTGGCTAACGGGTAGTCCCATAGTGCACTGAACTAGGGGGGCGACGACTCGCGTTGGCAACGTCTCGTTCCCCGGCCCGAGACTCTCGAATCCCTGGACAGGTATCATTACTCCCCACATATCGTGGCCTGGGTACCGCGTTTTCGTGTATTCCTCCCCCATTAGGCGGGCGGGGCCAAGGACGTAGCCCTCGTCGTGCTTCCCCACCACAACTATGTTGGGACCCCTCCGCGTGTAGGGGCCGCGGTACACCTCGCTGCTGTCCCAGACGAGTAGGCCCCTATACGAGGAGAGAATTCTCATAACCTCACTCTTATGCGACACATCCTTAAGATAAACCCCGTAGGCGCCGCCAAAAGGCATGCAAGCCTTGCTCCTAGCGTAGTCTATGCTAGCTCCGCTCCTCGCAACGAGTGTCCTCCCAGTAAGCCTCTTGTAGAGGGGTCGGACAATGTTGTAGAAAACCTTCCTCGCCAGAGGCTCGAGGCCCAGGAGGGCTATGAGCTTGTAGAGCCGCGTCGGCACGTAGATGCGTGCTGTCTCGACTTTCTTGGCTTTCATTAGCTGTTCTTCGACGACTTCCTCTGTCTCGTCGGAAGCCCTAACTACATATCCGTGCTTTTCAAGTATATCGTTAATATTGACGCGATACTTGAATATCCTGAACCCGTGATCGCTAACTATGAGAACATTATCGAAGCCACCCTTTAGCACCCTCACGATCCGGTCGGCGAGGGACCATAGGTGTGAGACTTTCCAGGGCTTCTCGACAGTATCGGGGAGCTTATGATATATGGCGTCTGGAAAGTTCACGTTAAGCCATGCTAGCGGTGGAGGCTCTCTAGCAAGGTCCTCGGCTAGGCCTACGACTCTCTCCATATACTCCTCGTAGTACTCGGGGTTCCTCCCTGGCGGCCACGCGAGCCCTCCGAAGTACTTCTCGACGAGGCCGGCTGGCTTACTGTAGGGCTCGGGGACGAAGAACAGGTTCGAGATTATGCTTGCCTTCCTCGCTGGTAGCGGAGGATAATCGGGTATAGGATTTAGGACGAAGCTCTCGACCCCCTCATAGGATAGCATCTCGTGGATGCGCGGATGCTCCAGGTCGAGAGCGGTAACAAGCCTCTGCCTGTAGTTCTTCCTGTCGTAGTGGAAGAAGGAGAAGAGCCCGTGTTTTCCCGGGTTCACACCGCTCATTATGCTAGGCCAGCTGGCCGGAGTTATTGGGGGGATCGCTGTCAGCCTTCTCGCCCGGGATAGCTCCTTATCGCCCGCAATAGAAGGGGCTAGCCCCCTATCTCGCAGTAAGGGAAGGACCCAGTAGGGGAGGGCGTCTAGACCTAGGACGGCAACGCTGCTTCGGGTCAACACAGTTAGCACCCGTCAGAGGAAAACGCTCCCCGCTTAGCCCCGGTGAGGGGAGGTTTAGATTCGCTGGAAGGTTAGCTTGGGGAGCTTCTCCTTGGGCACGTATATCGGGCTCCTCCTATTCGGCGTGAACTTAACTATGAGGCCCTCCTCCTCGAGAGCCTTCAGGAGCTTCCTAGCAGTGCTAAGCGAGACATTATACTTCTGGTGGACTTTGAACGGTGTTAGATACTTCTCCCTCTTGATATCGCGCCTGGCCCTCTCGAGCAGCTCAGGGGCCAGACTGACATCGTACTCGGCCTGCTTCACAAGGCTCCTAGCCTGCTTCTGCTGGGCCCCCTTACCCTTCTTCTTAGCCACTATATGCGCACCCCGCTTCCGCAGCTCCCAGAGATCCGCAGTCACGCCTGGGAAATAAGCGTTGGGCCCCCAAGACTTTATATCCTCCAGATCCGAGTCTAGACGAGACGGCGATGGGGCCCGGTATGAGCCCCCCATGAGGGGGCTATGAATTGCGATCCCGGGCGGCGATCGGGCATCGCGTGGCCCGGGTAGCTCAGCCTGGTTAGAGCGCCGGACTGTGGATCCGGAGGCCCCGGGTTCAAATCCCGGCCCGGGCCCCACCCCCTGTTCAACTAATGCAATACCTCCACCCACAGAGCTCTCCCG
>WAOS01000015.1 GCA_015521185.1 Desulfurococcales archaeon
CCCACCTTCCCCACTAGCAGGAGGAGCGCGTATTCGAGGTCCCCGTACCCCTCCCCCTTCCCGAGCCTGTTACACTCTCTGTCTACGGCGACACTCCCCTCAACAATTAGGTCTATCCGGGGCATAAGCCTCTCAATATCGTCTAGCCCGGGGAGGAGGCGCCCAAGCGAGAATGCTCCGCGAATAGTGGAGGCCCTCCGGAGAAGCCTCCTAGGTATAGTTCCCGGGTCTAGGAGAATGAAGCCTCGGCGTATGCGCGGGGTGGGCATAACGACCATTTTACCCTGCGAGAGGGCGAGGTAGCGGACCGGCCTCTGGGGACTATCGGGGTTCACCTTGACCACCCGAGCCCTCTCCCACTCCTCAGTCGAGGCCAGCCTCCTCGCAGCCTCCTCGGCCCCGCGAAAGTTGGGTATGCGCCCCCTAACAGGCAGTGGGGGGCGCGCCTCTCCCTTCTCCTCGAGGAGCCTCCAGATGGTCTCCCTAATTCTAGCCCTAACACTGTCTATATCCATCTCCGGATAACCCCCGCTATCTCACGGGCCAGAGCATCCCCGTCTCCGGGGGCGGAGAGGATTGCGCGGTCCGCCCAGCCCGCTACTCTTTCTAGTACCTTGTCTAGGTTCTCGGCCCTAACACTAGGTATCTTATTGGCGTGTAGATACTCCCTGTTCCTGGCGGTAGCGACAACCACGTAGACGCCGACCCTGGACCCGGATTCTCGGATAAGCCTTCCTATATGCTCGATTCTCTCAAAATTATCCTCGCTCAGCCTAGTGATATAGTAGATGTCTGCTTGAGCGGATAAGCGGCTCATTATTTCCTCGTCGGTCCGTCTAGGACTGATAAGCAGGCCCGCCTCTACCCCGTATTTCTTAGCGTACGCGACAGCCTCCTCAGGCTGCATGTAATTGTTGCATATCTCCCCTTGGCGCGGCGGGTCGCCCCGGAGGAGCACTAGCTTCCTAACGCCCACGTACGACAGGGTCTTGATTATGCTCTTCGTCGATAAAAGGTTATGATCAACTACTCTCAGGTGCGCGATGACGTCTGCTCCTAGCCTGTGCCGGGCATAGACCGAGATCACTGGAGAGGAGATACTTGGTTTGCCCAGGGGGATGTCGGGAATGTCGACTCTCCCATTATAGATCTTTATGAGAGTTTCTAGCCTGTTCATAATTACTCTGCGATCCCGGCTGGGCTCGAGTTCGGGGTATACCTCCATCTCATGCGTGCCCCCCGCCACGCTAGAGGGTTGATACTAGGAAGGTTATTAGCCCGATAAGCATTGCCAGAAGCACTATCCTCTTGTGCACGAGCGCCACCTTCTTCCTCGGGGACCGGACTAGTATGACTGCAGAGTATACTAGGAGGGCGTCTACAATGCTGACACCTAGGATGTACGCTAGCGGCCTCTCCACCAGGTCTAACAGGTATGGGCTTGGGCTTAGGATTATGGCTCCAGCGTAGAATAGGGCGGCCACGACCGCAGCGGTCCGCCTCCCATAGACTATGGGTATAGTCCTCCCGCCCTTGATCGCGTCTCCCTCCACGTCGGCTATGTCCTTAGCTATCTCCCTTCCAAGAACTGAGAGGAAGACCATAGCCCAGAAGATGATCACTGCAGGGTTGGACGCGTCGATCAGCGTGTAAGCGTAGAGGAATGGGAGTGAGGTGAGGAATGCGACTATCACGTTACCCGGGAACCCGGAGAGCTTGAGCCGAGTATTGTATGCCGCGGCTGCGGCGCCGGCTAGGAGCACTAGGCCCAATGAATCCCAGCCTCCGGGGATCGAGGCCAGGGCTCCGACGAGCGTCAGGGCCACATAGCACGCCCACGCAGCGCGCTCGCTTATGTCTCCTCTCGGCAGAGGCCGGTCCGGCTGGTTGATCTTGTCAATATCAATATCGACAATATCGTTTAGAATCATACTCGACGCTGACACCGCGAACCCCGTTATGAACCCCGATAGGAGCAGGGCGGGGTCTGCCCGGGAGCCGCTTGGGAGAGCTATGAAGACGCCGACAATCACCGCTAGTCCGACCATGAAGCTGTTGACCACTCTCATCAGCCTTAGGCACGCTATGAGCGCTTTCCCCACAGATCTACCCCTCAAGCCCTCTGCACACTTGCAGGTGTAGGTATCGGTTTTAGAGAGTAGTGGACTAGCCAGATGCGGGTCTCCGGGCCGGCTAGCTTTAACAGGCCCCCCGCAATCCACCTATCGCGGGGAGGGGGTAGTCTTCGTGGGCGAGGAGAAAGTACACTGGGTGGACGAGCTAGCGGATAGGGTAGAGGAGTTCCTTAGGAAGAGGGGCAAGAAGGAGTACGTCTTCAACGGGGGCCTAAGCGTGTCGGGCCTCCAGCACATCGGCAGGCTTCGGGGGGAAGTTCTGATTCCCGAGGTCGTGAGGAGAATCCTCGAGAAGAGGGGCTACAGGATTAGACAGCTAATCACCGTATACACGCAGGATCCGTGGAAGGGGAAGAAGGCGCAGAGGGAGCAGTTCGCGGATCCCGAGGAGGCGAGAAAGTATACTGGATGGCCCCTCATACGAGTTCCCGACCCGAAGGGGTGCCATAAGAACTGGGTGGAGCACTACTGGAGCGACTTCGGCCCCTACTTGCCCGAGTTCACCGACGGGAAGATCGGTATTGTGACCACGACAGACCTCTACAAGGAAGGTCTCAGGGACCTTATCCTGCGCGAGATCATCCCTAAGAAGGAGAAGATCAGGGAGGTAATCAACAAGTATAGAGGGCGGAAACCGTACCCGCCCGGCTGGATCCCTATAGAGCCCATATGCGAGAGGTGCGGCAGGATAGACTCTACAGTAGCCCTCTCAGTAGAGGGCGACAAGGTGCGATACAAATGCAAGAACTGTGGTTTCGAGGGGGTCACAGACGTGTCTAACGCTAAGCTGAACTGGAGGCTTGAGTGGGCTAGCATCTGGAAGGTGCTCTCCGTAGATTTCGAGCCATACGGCAAAGACCACGCTACTCCCGGGGGAAGCAGAGATAGCTGTGTCGACCTAGCCGTCAATGTTCTAGGCTTCGAGCCACCAATTGGCGAGTGGTACGAGTGGGTCAGCATCCGTGTCGGCGGGAAAGAATCTGATATGTCTAGCAGCGGGTTCGTCGGCATAACTCCTAGGGAGTGGCTCGAGATAGCGCACCCCCAAATACTAAGGTTCCTCTACCTGCAGGCTCACCCTCACAGGAAGGTCGTGATAGACCTCTCAAGAATACCACAGTACTATGAGCAGTACTATAGGGCCGAGCGCATCTACTTCGGGGCTGAGCCCGCTGAGGATAGCGAGGCCAAGTATCTGGCTAGAACGTACGAGCTCAGCCACCCGGGAGAGCCCCCGAGAAGGCTCCCAGTGCAGGTTCCCTTCATGCACGCCTCAATACTAGCGCAGATCCTCGGGCCGCACAACTTTGAAACCGCGGTTGAAAGGCTCCGCCGGACCGGTCACGTGCGCGGCGAACTAGACGAGTACAGCGCCAAGTGGCTCCGGGGCCTGCTCGAGAAGTCCTACAACTGGACTCTCCGCTACGGGCCGGAGAACGCTAGGTTCTCAATCCTTGAGAGCGTGGACCGCAGTGTCCTCGAGCAGCTCTGCTTCAGAGAGATCTTCTGCAGGCTGGCCCGCGAGCTGGAGAGTCTTGACTCCTGGGATGAGGAGTCTATTAAGAACGCGATGATAAGAGCGACAGAGGGGCTATCATCTAGGGAGAGGAGGGAGTTCTACAGGGAATTCTACAGTCTATTCATAGGGAAGCCTTACGGGCCTAGGGCCGCGCCTCTGCTATCCCTCCTGCAGAGGGAGTTCGTGGTAAGCAGGCTGAAAGAGGCTTGCCTAGAGGCTGGTGGGAGCTAGGAGGTAGCGGACGGTGAGCTCCCCTGGCCCCGGCGTTTTGAACACTAGCTCTAGAGGCTTGTCTGTTGAGAACCTTATGTCGACGGAGTCAGCTATTTTTGTGAGGTTTAGTATGTTCTTGAGGTAGGCTAGCTCGTACGCGGACTTGCTGGGCGCCCTGACCTCTAGGTATGTTAGCGCAGGGCTGTCGCGGGTGAATATTGTTCTCGCCTTGGCCCCCTCACCTCTCGACTTGATTATTAAAGAGTCTTCCGTTGCCTCGAACTCTACAACCTCTCCTACGATCTCAACGTCTCGCAGCGCCTTCTTCAGGCTGTCGCTTATGACTGATGCTTCCACGTCAAATTCGAGCCTGATCTCTTCGGGCACCTCGATGAGCACTTCTATGTTTGGGACTAGGAACTTCTTGACTACCACACTGTCAATCCTAATCAGCGCTCTATCGTCGGCTACCATGAACGTTATCGGCTCGCCCTTCTTCCCCTTCTTCAGCATCTGGGAGAGACTGCTGAGGTTTACACCCAGATATACCTCTTCCCTGTCCTCGGCTACTTCGTACTCTAGGAAGGCGTCTCTCGGCATGAAGATATCTATGAGAGCCATCTTGGAGCTATCCATCCCCACGACCTTTATGCCATCGCTAGTTATAGTGAACCTCGCCTCCTCCATCAGCTTTGCCAGAGTATCGACTATCTCGCGAAAGCTTTTCGCGTCGGGGAACTGGAACCTGGCGACCACGTTCTCGAGCTCTGACTCTAGGAGCGTTACCATTGCGCCCACCACTAGGTATCTAGTGCGGACCGGAAATAATAAGGGAGGGCTGCCCAGGAGTATCTAGATACTGGATGGGGCCAGTGAGCGCTACGCCATCGCCCGAGCCTGCAAGGGCTATGAGGTGAGCCCGTCCCCCACGAGGCCCCGCTAGTTAGAGGTACCGCAGGACTCCTCTCTCATTCTCGATGTAGACTGCTGCCGCGAAGAGTGCGTCACTAAGCCTGTTCAGAACTTTTCTCGCATACTCGATTCCGGAGTTCAACTCTACTAGGCCGCCCTCTATGACTGCCTGGAGCCTCCTCTCCGCCCTCCTCACTATGGTCCTCGCGACGTGTATAGCCGCTGACTCGAGGGTGCGACCGGGGACTATGAAGCCTTTGATCTCTACACTGCTCATGAGATTGTCGGTGGCCGACTCCAGGTACTCTATCTCGTCGCCCCGGAACCTGTTGGAGCCGGATAGCGAGAATCCGGCGCTGAACACCATTAGCTGGGCTCTGTCCAGGAGATCCAGGATTCTCTCGTCACACCCGCGCTCCTCGCAGAGAGAGCGAGCGAAGCCAAGAGCGCTGACAGCCTCGTCGATGGTGCCGACAAACTCTATCAGGGGGCTAGCCTTGCTCACTCTATCGCCGGCCGCGACGCAATAAGTCTTGCCGTCGTCCCCGGTCCGGGTGTATATGCGGGTCAAGACGGGGTCCCCGCGATTCTGCGGGTGACGCCTGGGTTTAGAAGTATTCTGTGGAGCCGCCGGCGGGATTCGAACCCGCGACCACCGGCTTTCCCGCGACTCCGGAGATCAAAGCCCGCGCCGCTACGAGGCCGGCGCTCTGCCGGGCTGAGCTACGGCGGCTCGCCCATTACTCCCCCCTAGTCTCCCCACCGGATATAACGTTTCTCCCGGAGTCCCTCAGACCCTTGATCATCCTCCTAAGCATGTACACGAAGTCCTCCGGGTCCACAACTATGATGCCGAGCTGCTCGCTCAGCTTCCTAATCCCCGCATCGCTCGTGACGACTATCGCCTTCATCTCCATAGCAAGCAATATGGTGTCGAAGTCCTCTACACTATCCACGAGGCCCTTCCTAGTTGCCTCCCTATACTTCTCGCGGAGGCCCTTCACAGCCTCGCCAATACAGTTCTCACTGCTCTCCCCGGCACACTCCTTAACGGCTTTCTTAACTGCTGCCTCGGCCACGCGGAGGCCCTTGTAAAACCTCCTCCTAATGTCCGAGATGTACTCGGAGAAGACGCTAGCAGGTATCTTCATAGATAGCTTATCCGGGGCTTTGATAGTGATCCACGTCATTAGCTCCTTAATGAGGTCTAGATTAACGTTCTGCCCAATAAGCAGTCTCCTAAGCTCGCTCCAAGTCGTGGGAGTCATATAGAACCTGCTGTTGAGCGTTAGTCTAGCCTCTCTGATGAGGCTGAGCATCTCCCTCACTACATCCTCTAGGCTCTCCGCCCCGAATACTTTTCTCAGCCGGGCCTCTGTGAACGCTGAAGTATCCAGTATGAAAACCTCCAAGCTGCTCACCCCATTCGCTACCGCGACTCCGGCCCTCCGCGCGTTATAACTGAGTCTATGGGACGGGTCTTATCTCCAACCCGAGGAGGCTCCCTATCCGGATCAGGTTGCCCGAGGAGTTCCCAGGAGGCCCAGCCTGTATTTGGATACGACGCGCTGCAGCTCCTCCAAGTCTGTCCTGGATAGTAGGCCCCTATCCATGAGGTATGTTAGGAACGACTCTATTACGCCGACAATATCTCTGACTATGATATTCTTCGCCTCATCCCTGAGTGCGGCGGAGGAGAGCACTATATCTATAAGCCTGCAAACGACCTCGTCCTTAGGATGCGTTGTGCCGTCGACATACTTCTTCACGGCGGGAGGGGTCACACCTAGCTCCTTCGCTAGGCTCCTCATAGAGTACCCCCCGCCCAGCCTGGCTAGCTCCACAAGCGCTCTCCTCGCTTCCTTGCTCAGAGCGTGGCATAGCCTCAGTTTGTGCTCTGCCATCTTTGTCGGCCCCCGTGGGATGGCCGTAGATGTATACGTATTATGGAGGTAAGGGTAAAAGAGGGGGAGGCCGTTCCGGCTGACGGGGAGGAGGCTTAAGTTCTCTCGACCTGCTTGACTGCTAAGTGCTTTCTTACGACCTTCGAGAGCCTCGCAATACCTATCCATATCTGCTCGATCGTTGGGTAGCTGAAGTTTAGCCTCATGCTGTGCTTACCTCTCTCAGGGTTCACATAGAAGCTCTTGCCTGGCACGTAGGCAACTCCCTCCTCTATGGCCTCGTACATGAGGTCGTAAGTGTCTATGTCCTTGTCGTTGAGGAACACCATGGTGAAGAACCCTCCTATGGGCCGTATCCAAGTAGCAATATCGCTCATCTCCTCTTCTAGTGCCTTGAGCATTGCGTCTCTCTTCTTAGCATATAGGACCTTCGCCCTAGAAATGGTCTTAGCGACAACGCCCTGCCGCAGGGCCTCCTCTGCAATGTACTGGGGGAGCGTGGCGGTGTGTAGGTCTATTGCTTGCTTGGCTAGCTCAAGAAGGCTTATTATGCTCTTGTCAGCAACGACCCATCCTATCCTCAAGCCCGGAGCCATTATCTTGCTGAGTGTGCAAACATACATCACTCTCCCGTTGGGATCAAGAGTCTTCAGGTAGTCGAAGCTCTCCTCCTCGAAGAGGAAGAAGCTATAGGGATCGTCCTCCACGATAAGGAAGTCGTACTCGTGGGCCAGCTCTAATAGCCTCTTCCTCCTGTCATTGCTCATTGTGACTCCGCTAGGGTTTTGGGCTGTTGGTACGCTGTACAAGAGCTTAGGCTTCAGTCCTTTCTTATTTAGATCCTCAAGAACGTTCTCCAGGATATCTATCCTCATTCCCTCATTATCAATCGGTATACCTATGAGATTGGCATCGTACTGTCTGAAGACGTTGAGTGCCGCCAGGTACGTAGGCTCTTCTACAATAACTATGTCTCCAGGGTCTACGAATACTCTACCTATAATGTAGAGAGCTTCCTGGCTCCCAGTGGTTACTATGACGTCATCCGTATCCTTGACTTTCACGCCGTGGCTTGCAGTGAATTTAAGGAGCTCCTGCCGGAACGATGTGACGCCAAGAGTCGGGCTGTACTGGAGGGCTTTGTCGCCTTTTTCTAGGATCACATTCCTAGCTATCTCTGCCAGGTCCTCCTTATCGAATATTGAAGGGTCCGGAAGGCCCCCTGCGAAGCTAATAATGTCTTTGCCCTCAGTTAGTTTCAGCAGCTCTCTTATCTCGGAAGCCTTAAACTTTGAGAGCCTCTTCGCCGCGTATAATCTTCCGTCCACCAACCTCTTCCACCAGGTAGGCCTGTATCCAAATATGACTATATATGCCCTTAAGCCTATGGCTTTAGACTCTATCGTAGAAAGCTAAGGAGAGAAGGTCGCTTAGAGGAAGAATGACCTTGAGAGTCCCAGGGTCCTATCAGTTTTGTCCATGCTCTCCTCGGCGCTCGCGATACCGAGCATAGCTCTTACCGCGTCAACATTCTCAGGCACTACTATGGACTCCTGGTGCACGGCTTGGAAAAGCATCAGCTCGTTCCCCTCAACATGTATGCTGTCCTCGAAGACGACTAGCTCTGGGACGTCGTTCCTGGGTCTCACGTCCCTCGCCGCCTCTATCAGCTGAGCTGTCGACTTAATCCCTGTGGCCTCAGAGCTCACGAGTATTATTCTCCGCGCTTGCTCTAGAACGCTCAGTATATCCTCGCGCGTTATCCCTGACTTCCCGAAACGCACCGTGACGTGGTGAACATGCATGAGTGTTGTCGGGACTACCACGGCAGCTGTTACTATGTCTAGGTCTGGGAGAACGGTCTTCACGTCGAGGGCGTGATGCGAGGGGAGCTTGGGCGGGTTCAGGACTATACTGTTTATGGGTCCGCGCTTGATCTCTCTCGGGTCGGCAGCTCTCCTCACGAGAACCGCCCTGACGCTCTCGACAGGGAAGTTCGCTCTCAGCGTGCATATGAGGCGTAGGAGGCCTGTGGTGTTGCATGAGACAACTCTTACACTTCTCTTCCCTTTGGCCTCGTCATAGTTGCATAAGGAGCTGAAGCTGATATCGGCGACTCCGGGCTTCTCTCCTCCCTGGAATATCTGTCTGACCCCGTGCTCCTCGTATAGGGGCTTGTACTTCGCGCCCACACCGCCCGGAGTAGCGTCGATTATAACGTCAACACTTCTTAGTAGGTCCTCGAGAGTTCCAGCCACTTCTATGCCCGCCTTCTCAAAGGCCTTGTGTGATTCCTCGTCGGGGACGAACAGCTTGTATCCTCGGCGGACCGCGTATAGCGCTCCATAGTCCGGGCTTTTCTTCACTACTCCAACTAGCTCCATATCGTCCTGCAGGGAAATCGCGTCCGCAACCCTCTTCCCAATAGTGCCAAAACCGTTAATGCCGACCCTAACAGTACTCATACACTCTACACCTCCACCATCAGGGCCTCTAGACCGGGCAGTACCCTGCCCGAGAGGAAGTAGAGGAGCGCCCCTCCGCCCGTGCTAATGTGGCCTATACGCGCTTTAAGCTGTTCTGGAAGCTCGCTTAATATAGCGTTGAAATGGCCTCCCCCGAATATCACGAAGGCAGACGTTCTCTCCAGGGCGAACCTCACGAGCTCTCTCGTACCGCGCCTGAACCTAGGGTCTTCTATAACTCCAGCTGGCCCCCTCATAACAATGATCCTAGCACCAGCCATCTTGTAAGTGTAGTACTCTATCGTTGAGGGCCCTATATCCTTGGGCGCACCCATAATCGAGTTAGCTGCAACGATCTCAGTAGACCCATCTATCTCGACCACGAAGTCTAGCGGTACCCTTATGTTGTCATAATCGGCCAGGAGCCTCCTGGCTAGGCCGATTGTCTTCTCATCAGCCTTCTTAGCAATAATCTTCGCTGCCTCGCCCACGTCAATGCCTGATGCCATGAGGAATAGAAGGCCCACGAGGCCCGTGGTTAGGACCTCGTCAGCGACACCACTGGTAACGAGATGCTCTATTATTTTTACCGAGTCTTTTAGCTTAGCCCCACCTAGAACAAAGA
>WAOS01000016.1 GCA_015521185.1 Desulfurococcales archaeon
GCTCCGCATACATATCGATAAGGTTGTTAACATCTCTAATTATCTCGATGAACCTCTCCTGTATCTTCTCCGGAGGGAGCTTTAGCTCCTTGATAAGCCTGTCAACCTTGTTTATGAAGAGTAGTGGGCGGACCCTCTCCTCGAGGGCCTGCCTAATCACGGTCTCGGTCTGCGTCATCACGCCCTCCACAGCGTCGACAACAACTATTGCTCCATCGAGAACTCTGAGGCTCCTAGTGACCTTACCGCTGAAGTCGACGTGGCCGGGAGTGTCGATAAGGTTAATGACGTACGGCTTACCCTGGTACTCGTGGTACAGGCTTATGTTAGCGGACTTCACGGTTATACCTCTCTGCTTCTCAACGCTTAGGAAGTCCAGAACTAGTGCCTCACCAGCTATCCTTTCGCTTATTATACCCGCGGCAGCAAGCAGGCTATCGCTCAGCGTAGTCTTGCCGTGGTCCACGTGGGCGATTATTCCTATGTTCCTTATCTGCTCGATGTTGTCCATTATCTTCTCGATCTCGGATACTACCTTCACTCTTGCACCCATGGCTACCCCCTCTACCTCACAAATTCCCACACTGGTCTACGCGAGACAGAGGGGTTATAAAGAGGGGTGTCTCCAGACAGCACTACTCCCCGCTTCCAGTATCCTTGTAGAAGTCTTCTAGCGTGGCGCGCTTCCTCCTACCAGTATAATTATCGAATCTCCTATTAAGTATTGTAAATATTAGCTCCGCCTTCTTCTCGCCTACACCCTCAATAGAGGCTATCTCGCTCAAGCTAGCATTACAGAACTCCCTTAAACTCTTGAATCTCTCGGCTATCCTGCGAGCAGTCTTAGCTCCTATACCGGGGAACGACTGCAGGATGTAGTATTGCCAGTCGGTCACCGTCTCTATCCGCCCCTTCTTCCGAGCGAGGATCGCGTAGCGCTCCGTTTTAGCCAGCCTCCTCGCTATTGAGGCTATAATGTAGGCGCTCTCCCTAGGGCTCCCACTGTAGATTATCTTTGAGTCGTAATCTACTAGCAGAGTCACCATGGCTGCGTAGAGCTGCTTCTGCATATTCCTGTATCTCCTCAGCCTAAGAGGGTCGCCTTCCACAATGAAGATAACTGTCTCATACTCCTCTCTCATCCTCCTCGCCTGGTCGAAGAGCCTCCCATCGAAGAGGCTCTTAGCGAAGTCCCACGCAGTCTTCCTCTCCACAACAATGTTATCACTAACAACGTAGTCGCCCATGGGCAAGTTCTTCCTAACTACTGGCACGCCCTCCTCCTCGATAAGCCTAGGCACACCGCTCCGCTCCTCCCTGTAATCAGCATACACGACTATGCTAGGCCTCACCTCTTGCTTCTTCACCCTTAGTCACCGCTGTGCAGAGCCTAGCAACCTTCCCGGGGAGACTCACGGCGAGCCTACCCGCGACCTCCTCAGCGGTTAGGGTCTGGCTCCTAATGCTCACCCCTGCCGCCGAGGGATGGCCGCCCGCCTCGCCACCTAGTTTCTCGCCTATGTACCTTGCTATATCCAAAGCTGTTATCCCAGCCCCCTCGGCTCTGGGCGATGTTCTGACTGATACCCTCACACCCTCCCTCGTGTCCTTTGCGACGACGGCAACGTCAGCCCCGATATCTAGAAGAGCCCTGGCCACGCTGGACTCGAAGCTGCCGACGTGGGTTACAGCGATCAGTATGTCTCTACAGGCCCGAGCGAACCTCAGCCTGCTCATAGCCTTCAGGAGGGCGATCCTCTCCGAGGTATCCCTCTCTCTAGTCTCCCTCGCTACACGAGCGACTAAGCCCTGGTCCGCTCCCATGTCGAGCAAGTATCCCAGCGCTTCAGCTGTGAACGGCCCGGTTATCCTGAGGTTCCTCGTGTCGAAGAGTATGCCTGCGAGGAGGGCTGAGGCGGTAACGGGCGAGAAGGGTATCCTGAGCAGGCTGCCGGAGAACGCTACTATCTCGCTCGTGGAAGCAGCCTCCGGGATAACCAGGGCCGTGTCCGCGATATCCCTTATAGTGCCCTCCATATGATGGTCAATCACAACCACCTCTATAGCCTGCTCGAGGAGCCACTCGTAGGGGGAGAGCTGCGCTGGGTTTGCAGTGTCGACAACAACTAGCATAGCTGGCTCAAGACTCCGATCCACGACTCCAGCAAACACACCGCTTACTCCCAGCTCCTCGAGTATTCGCTTTGACGCTCGAGAGACACCCTCGGGGGCTACCACTACAGATCTAGACCCGTAGATACTTAGCGCCTCCACTACTCCTACCGCGGCTCCCACCGCGTCGGGATCCGCGTTTCTGTGGACCAGCACCACTACCCCCTTCTCGGGGGCCCTCGATAGGAACGAGTCGAACCCTACGGCCAGCTCTAATGCCAGCCGCCTCCTCAAACGCTCTCGCTGCCTCCCTCGCTGCCTCATCTATCAGTACCCCGAGCCTCTCAAAGTACTTGGACGGCGCCTCTATCTCGATGACGAGCTTCACCGGCCCCTTCTCGTCATAGTCGAGCCGAAGAGTCACAGAAGAAAACTGTGTCGCGCTCGAGAATAGGGGGTGGAGTATCTCCACGAGTCTCTCATATGCTTTCTGGAGCGCTTCTTCGACGCGCTTATCCTCCAAGCACTGACCCTCCCTGGCTCTGCGCTAGCTTCCGAATCTCCTCCATGAGCCTGTTGAGATCCTCCTCTATCTCCTTCCTCATCTTCTCATACTTAGCGCGGAGGGCCTCCAGCTCCTCGATCTTAGCCTCCAACTCCTTAACTAGCTCCTCCTTCTTAACCGGGACCAGCACAAAGCCGACCTGCTTATAGAGCTCGGTATCGTCGGGCAGCTTCTTGACCTCCTCAAGAACAGTCTTAGCCTCCTCCAAGCTCCTCGCCGTGGTAGCCTCCGCCTGGAGGATCTTGTTTAGCTGAGCCCTAAGCTCCTCGAACTTCTTGTACTTCGCCCTCAAGACCTCAGCAGGAGCTTTCTCAACCATCTCGCCGCACACCCTTCCTGCCTGCCGACTGTCTAATCGCTGGGAATAAAATGGTAGCGCATTAGCCCTCTAGGGCCATAAGCGAGGAGTACGAAGCGTGCGCTAGAAGGAGGAAGCTGTTGAGTAGGGCTCTGAGCCCGGAGAGGGTGCCCGAGTACACGGCTATGAGCAGGCACCCATCCTCAATGTACACGTCGACAGCGCCCTTCTCCGGGGCAGGCTGGTTCTTCTCGGCGATCAGAGCCCTGTAGACATGGGCTGAGTACTCGCCTAGGCACAGCTTAACCCTCGCCCTAGCCCCCACTAGATGGCACCCCCACGCGGCAGCACCACCCTAAGAACAGGCCCGACTCTCCTGCCCTCATAGTAGAACGTGATCTCCGAGTAGTCTCCCCGAGACCTCACAGCGGCCACCACGCCACGCTCAACCCGGGCTCCCGGCACCATCACGCTCGCCTTAAGGCCCTTAACAAGTACCTCGGCCACATGAGGCGTAGGGGCCTTGACATCCTCGGCCCACACGTAGAGCTGATACGTGTCGAAGTCTCTCGGAGGGTTGAATGTAGTCCTGGCCTCCCTGCTGAGGGTCACCCCTCGTATGATCAGTGTTCCGAGGTGCTCGAGCCTGGGTGGCTTGGGCTTGTAGAACCTTGCTATGCTCGGGTTCCCCCTCCTAGTCCCAATTATGAGGACACGCTCTACGCCCCTGCTGATAGCTTCGAAGGCTAGCTCCTCAGTGTTCATGTGCCCCCTAGTCAGGCGTACAGCGCCGGGTATAGTGCTCACGAGATCCCTTACAAGACTCCTAGTCCTTGGCGAAGGCCTTCTGGTCGTGGTTATCAGCACCCTGCTAGGCATGCTCTGGACACCCACCAGTAAGATGTAGGCGGAGAAGCCCCTGCCCGTGGGGCTGAGGAACAAGTTTATTGGGGAGAATACTTCCTACTTGACAATGTACTTCTTGAAATACTTCGCCATACCGCTCCTAGGCGTATATGCTCCGCCAGCCCACTTGTTACCGCACTTCTTACAAGCCCAGATACCCACACTTACCCTGTAAACGGTGCCTACGCTCCCGCAGAAGGGACACACGTGGGGGCCCTGCTTCCTCAGCAGTATGTCGCGGACCCTCTTCCTAACGCTGACTCCGTACCTTGGACCGTATCGGCCGACAGGGCCAACGATCTTAGTCCTCTTCCCCATCTCCGACCACTCTCCCCGCCTAGACGTTGACCTTTACCGGAAGCCCGGAGTCCTTGTATGCCTGGATTAGGGCCTTAAAGTATGTTTTCGCCGCCTCGCGCGAAGCCTCGATCATCCTATAGAGCTCGGCGTGGGATAGCCCGCTCGGACCGGTCTTCTGCGCACCCACTATACGCAGGTTCTCGTCGAAGCTAACCACAAGCCTCGCGTCTGAGACGGTCTCCTCCTCCAGGTTGGGGTCAACAATTATGTGCTTTCCGATTTTGGCCGACGTTCCAGACACCACAATATGGTTTATCTTAAGCCCTGCAGTCCTCGTCTCTCGCTTGATTACGATCTCGCCCGTCTCTAGCTCCTCATACTCGGGGAGCTTCGTGTTTAGTAGCGCGGCCATGGCTGCTAGCATGCTGGCATCGAAGAGGTTTCCGTCATGGTCAAGCACGTACAGGTCTATGAATAGTATCCACACCTTCTCCCCCGGTATTATGACCAGGCTCTTCCTATCAACAGCGTTCACCTCCCTCAAGCTCCTATCCACAACCCTCGCAAGCTCGATCGCGTTCTCGTCAGGAGGCCCGGGCTCGAAGTATGGGCTAGCTAGGGGCACGAACTCAGCGTTAACAGTTATCACGCCCTCGTCCGGAGTGTCGCGGAAGGGGGTCCCTATCTCAGCCTTCACACCCGCGAGGACCTGAGTCTTCCCCAGCTTGACGAGAGCGGAGCCCTCGGCCCTCTCAACAACTCCTATCTCGACCGATACATCCCTCGTATCGTACAGCCCGCGCTTGTCCGGCCTCAGACCCTTCTCCAACAGGGAGAGGAGGGTCTGCCTCTTGAGATCCGGCACTATAGGGATCCTAAACGGTGTCATACTCATGACCCATCACCTCGCCTCGACCATGTACTTCGAGCGGAGAACCTCCTTCTCCATCTCGACTAGCCTCTGAATAGTCTTCCACGCCATATCCACGCCTGCCTTAAGCTCCTCGTCGGTTAGCACGCCGTTGAGCTGGAACAGAGTGATTTTCCCTATGTCCGGGGCTCCCGCGATCGGGAGATCCGCCTCCCCACTCCCATCCTCCAGCTCGTCAACGTCAAGCACCAGCACGCCCTCAACCTTGCCTACTGCGACTCCAGCCACGAGCGCCTTCATAGGTATCCCAGCGTCGGCGAGTGCTAGAGAAGCCGCCGTCACGGCCACAGTCCTCGTACCACCGTCGGCCTGCAGAACCTCTATGAACACGTCTATAGCTGTCCTCGGGTACAGGTGAGTGAGCACTATGTCCTCGAATGCCTCCCTTATGACTTTCGACAGCTCGATCTCCCTCCTACTAGGAGCAGGGCTCTTCCTCTCGCTCGTAGAGAACGGCGCCATATGATACCTCACCCTGAGGAGAGCGCGGTCCGGGAGAATCATGAACCTCTGCGGAGGCTCCCTCGGCCCGTAGACCGCGGCGAGGACGGTAGTCCTCCCATAGCTCACTAGCGCTGAGCCGTCGCTATTGTGGAGAACCCCTATCTCCATCCTGACGGGCCTCATCTCGTCCGGCCGCCTGCCGTCATGCCTCAGCCCGTCCTCTCTGATCAGCTTGACTTCTGCCTTACCCATACTATCTCACACCCCGCGCAGATTTCAGTTCCTCAATATACTTTTTCACCCTATCCGTTAAACCAAACGTATGGGCCTGCTCCTCGATCATGCGGATCGCGAGCACAACTATAGGCTCCATCTCGGGGTTTGAGCACCTCACGTGTATCCTACCGTTGACAGCAGCGAAGATATCGCAGCCCGTCTCCTCCTTCAGCATGCTCAGCATGCTCCCCTTCTTCCCGATCACCCTAGGGATCTTAGCCGGATCAACCTCCACAATCTTGCCCTCGCTAATCCTCCCTAAGCCCTCCTCCTGAACAGTGAGGAGCGGGTTACGCGTCTTGTCGAAAGCCGCGATCTTAGCCTTGAGATAGGTACCAACGGGTAGGTACTTGGAGAGCTCGTCGACCTGCGGATTGTAGGGCCTGCCTAGGTAATCGGATACGGTGAGCACTGCAGTGTAGGGGCTGTTTATGTCGACATACCAGTTGAGTATGCCCACCGAGACCACTAGGCCTATCACTATGTCGCCGGGCCTCGGAACGTATATGCTCTGGAGAGGTATGAACACTGTGGTCCCAGATCTCTCCTCGAGGACCCCGACCACGGCAGCATACTTCCTACCGTCCTGCTCGTACACGTAGTCGTGCTCCCTCTCCCTCACAACAACATTAGGAGGAAGAGGCTCTCCCGGGACAACTATTCTCCTGCTCAACTCTTCACCACCTTTACCTCTACCCTAGCCGAGCCCCTCGTCAGACCCTGAATCCTCTGAACCACGTCCACCTGAGAGCCAGCGGGCACCTCTAGCTCGACTCGGAGGCTGCCATCGTTTAGCCACTCGGTCTTCAGCACACGGCCCAGACGCTGGATCTCCCTGTAAAGCCTACCGGAGTACTGGGGAGGTATGACCGCTCTAATAACTGCCTTAGCCAGCTTTATTGGCATTATAGTCGATATCTTCTTCACAGCCTCGATCGCCTGCGACTCCGCGTCTTTGAACGGGTCGACCCCTATGCGTAGCTGCTCGAAAGCCGTTTCAATGCGCTTCTCGGGTATAGGCTTGCCCGTCTTCGGGTCGATAGCGTTCTTCGCAATATACGTTATGATCTGCCGCTTCTTCGCCTCGATAAGCTTCCTCCTCTGCTCCTCAGTGAGCTGGATTTCTCCCTCCTTGAGTATTTTCTCCGCGATGACTCTGATATCCTCGGTTCCGAAAGCCTTCTTCACTTCCTCGGGGCTTGCCTTGAGGCCCTTACGCGCATCCCTATATACCGTGTCGGTCCAGAGGATATCGTCTATGCTTACTTTCTCGCCCTCCTTGAACTTGAAGGCTGGGTCGGGGCGGACTAGGATCTCGAAGCGCTTGCCCTTTATCACGATCCACGCGACCACGTAATCATGTTTTCTAGGCATGGGGGTCACCCTCTAAGGCTTGACCCCCTCACACGTTCGCTATGTAATCGTAGTACTTGTCGATGTACTCTTTTATCTCGTCCTTCCCCATCTTCTCGAATCTCATAGTATCCCGCTTAGCGTATCCCAGCTCTACGTACTCGTGGAACTTGCTGAGGAGCTTCTCCTTGTCCCTCTCCTCGTCGCTCACGGCAGTCTCAATCCTAGCCTTGAAGAGCGCTTTGAGAACAAGCTTCATCAGATCCTCGAACTCCATATCACGCTTATACTCCTCCTTGAAGACCTCGACAGCATAGTTCTCTCCCATACCTATAGCAACAGCATAGTAGCTGAAGTACTGCCCTCCCGGGTCAGTCTTCAGCAGCCGAACTCTGCCGTCAGGGTTTACACCAGCGAAGATCAGTGATACTCCGAAGGGCCTGACCCCGGCGTGCTGCGTGTAGGCCTGCTTTATGTCTGCTATGCTCCTCGCAATGTAGTCTACGCTGGAGAGCTCCCCGTATAGGAGCCGGTGGCGGACCGCTATTATCTGGGCCTGGCTTATGAGGATCCGTCCGTCGCTCCCCATGCCAGCGAAGGCGACACCGATGTGATCGTCGACCCTGTAAATCTTCTCGATATCGTCTATGTCCAGAAGCACGCTGATAAGCCTCTTCTCCGCCGCTATGATAACGCTATCCTTACCCCTAGCTCCGAGACTGGTCCAGCCCTTCTCAACAGCTTTGAACGCATACCTGACCTGGTACAGGTCTCCTTCGGGCGAGAATATCGTGGTCGCCCTATCGTATGCGGCCGGCGGTACTCCGAGACCCATAACTAGTTCACCCGCATCGCTCCAATGCATGCCTGGCTTCTGAGCGGCCTATTAAGGAATTGTCTCAGCCCCGGTGCAACCCATTAGAGCCGTGCTAGGGAACCTACAGGACGCGGCCCCCGATGCGGAGGAGACCGACCCCCGAGCCTATAAGCGGTGAGGAGAGCTTCTCTCCACCGAGGGGGCTATGAATGGATGAGATAGAGCTAGCACCACTTCTAGCGCTGTCCGCAGTGGCCTCACTCGCAATGGTACTCTCGGTGCTCGCCTACGCCGAGGCAAGGCGCGTAAGGGAGCTACTGGAGGCGGTGCTTGGGAGCGCTAGGGCGAGGGAGCTGGCCAGGATACGCAGAGCCTTCTCGCGGAAGCCGAGGAGGAGGTACATAGTCTTCCAGGTAATCTCGGACGATGACGTGAGCGAGAAGAGCCTCTACCAAGCAATAATGAGGAGCGCCCGCAGGCTCCTGGGAAGCGCTGCCATCGCTGACAGCGGCCTCACGCTAGCCTATTACAACGCTGCGACTCGCAGGGGGGTCCTCCGCGTCCGCTCGGACTACAAGAATGCTGCGATGGCCGTGCTAAGCACGGTTAGAAGAGCTGGCAACTCGAATATTCTCGCCGTGCCAATAACAGCGTCGGGAACTATTAAGAAGGCTAAGAGAGCAGCGGACCGCTTCTAGCGCTTAGCAGCTACAATCTTAATAACATCATTATCCTGCAGTACATACGACTCCCCCACCCGCTGCTTGGTCCTCGCGTTTATCGCGTAGAGGAATGTCTCCCCGAGGTCCGTGTGGATCCTGTAGGCTAGCTCTCGCGCGGTAGTGCCGCGAGGCACTAGCAGGACGTCTGGGAGGACCCTGCCATTCTTGTCCGTGAACTTATTCGGGTCGTCGACGGGGTATACAGCTATCATCTTGAGCACGCCGAGAACAGCAGTGTTTATAGCCTCCTGGACCCCTGTGCCGCCGTACTTCTTGAGGACTCTCTCCCTCACCAGGCCTAGGAGCTTCCTCGTCTTCCCGTCAAGCCTGCTAGGATCCTTCACTTGGAAATCGCTGTCCCCCGGCACGTACTCTATGATGCCCTGCCTCGCGAGCCTTCTCAGGAGGAGCTCGCTCGCAGCGCTCGCGGGCACTACGGGAATGCCGGGGAACCTCTCCCGGAGCCTCTGCAAGTTCTCCTCGGCCCCGGGCAGGTCTATCTTGTTTGCCACGATAACCATTGGCTTCGAGGCCCGCCGGACCGCCACTATGAACTTCCTAAGCTCCTCCTCGGTCCAGTTTGTCAGCTTCTTGCCCTCGAGACCAGTCTCCTCTAGAGCTCTGACGACGTGCTCCTTCCTTATACTAAAACCGCTCAGCCTCTGGGCGAGTGCTCCAGGCACGTCTAGGACTTGGCTGCTATCGATTGTCCGAGCAACTTTACTCCAGTCCTTGCTGATATTCCTATACAGCCACTCGTCGAACTCTCTGATGACGAATTCCACCTCCTCTACTGGGTCGTAGGTCCCGGGCTTGACGGGGACTCCTTCGGGGCTCGTGGATCCGCTCGCGTCTACTATCAGAAGTATTACGTCGGCCCTCCTAAGGTCGTCGAGGAACCTGTTCCCCAGCCCCCTGCCCATGTGGGCGCCGGGGACTAGGCCGGCCACGTCCATCATCCTAACCGGTATCATTCTCCAACCCTTCAGGCAGAGGCTGTTTGAGGCGTCGCATTTCTCCAGCCCCAGCTCTACGTGGACACACCTCTTCCTAACGTACCCGACCCCGATGTTTGGCTCGATCGTCACGAACGGGCGGTTCCCTATCTCGACTGTGACCTCCGTGGCCGCCGCGAAGAACGTGGATTTCCCAACGTTCGTCTTACCGACAACCCCGATCAGTATGTCACTTGCCTCCATACGCTCCTCCCAGGGCCCGCGTGCCCGCCCGGCTGGCAAATATTTTAGCCCCTCCCGTCTCCCGCCGGGTCTGAGGGGGCTACGGTATGGCTAAGTCCGCGTACCACTATATCGCTGAGGCCTGGAAGAGGCCGTACGACGGGGTTCACGGGGACCTCATGAAGGAGAGGCTCATAGAGTGGAGGAGGCAGCCTGCGATACTACGCGTGGAGAAGCCTACGAGGCTCGACAGGGCTAGGGCTCTCGGCTACAAGGCTAAGCAGGGAGTCATCGTTGTGAGGGTCCGCGTCCGCAAGGGTGGCAGGCGCAAGCCGAGGCCGAACAAGGGCCGGAGGCCCAAGAGGATGGGCGTATACGGCTTCGCCCCCGCTAAGAGCCTCCGCCTCATTGCCGAGGAGAGAGCGCAGAGGAAGTACCCGAACATGATAGTCCTCAACAGCTACTACGTCGGGGAGGACGGGCTCTACAAGTGGTACGAGGTAATACTTGTCGACCCCAACCACCCGGCTATTAAGAGCGATCCAGAGCTGTCCTGGGTCGCGAGCGGGAAGCACAAGGGCAGGCCTTTCCGCGGCCTGACGAGTGCGGGCAAGAAGATGAGGGGGCTGAGGAAGAGCAGGGGCCTGAAGGGCACCCACAAGCAGAAGTGGAAGAAGAAGCAGAAGGAGCGCGAGCAGAAGAGGAGGCACGAGGCGAGCAGGGGCGCGAGGCTGATAGAGCCCGACCCTATAAGGGAGAAGTATCACAAGGGAGACCTGCAGTAGCTCCCTCTAGAGGGCACTCTCTCCTCCCCCAACTCCTTTCCGGCCCGCCGGGGTGCTAGCAGCTTTGACCGTGAGAAGTGTCCGTCTCAGGGTCTCTGTCCACGCGACCGAGGATGAGGAGAAGGTTGTAGCTGCCCTCCTAAACGTGATTCCGAGGGAGCTCCGGGGTAAGGTGAGGATCGAGCGGGAGGAGTACGAGGGCCACTACGGGAACCCCATACTCGTGCTCACGATAACAGTGAAGGGCGAGGATGCGGAGAGCGTACTCTCATACATACTCTCGAGGCTCAGCAGCGTCGATAAGCGGCTCTTAGCCGCGAGCCTCGAGGAGCGGGTCGACAAGGAGGGTAGCCTGTACTTCCGCCTCAGCAAGCAGGACGCCTACCAGGGCAAGCTCTCCGTATACGAGTCCGACGATGTCATACGTGTGAGTGTGGGTTTCAAGGGGAAGAGGAGGGAGGCCATGCGCGAGTATAAGAGGAGGCTTGAGAGTTGACGGTCGAGCCCCCCTCCTGGAAGTACGCCGACCTATGCTCTAAGCCGGCGACCATCGACTACGCTCTGGAGATGGTGAAGACGTACGCCACGCTGGGCTACGGCCTCATCGCCATGGAGACCCTCCCCTCAGGCCTCAAGACTGTTGAGGACGCTGCCAGGGAGAGCGGTGTTAGAATAGTTTGGCGCCATACGATCAGGGCTAGCAGCTCGGCCGACGTCCGGAGGGGGCTCCGCAACGTTCCAGGGCCTGCCAGGCTGGTGGCCGTAGCCGCTATGACCCTCGAAGCGGCCAGGTACGCGGCGAGAAGCAAGCAGGTCGACATACTCGTGATAGAGCCGGGGATGGAGAGGCTCGTAGATGCTAGCACGCTAGAGCTCTTCACACAGCGGGGCTGGGGGGCGGTCGAGATACACCTATCGCCCCTCCTACGCGCGTTCGAGGGGCCGGACCGCAGGCTCGAGGCAATGCTTAGATACTTGTTCGTTAGCATGCGGAGGGCGACCGGCTACAGGGTTCCCCTAGTAGTTTCGTCCTGCGCTGAGAGTAAGTGGGAGCTATTCCACCCCATGCACATACTCGGGCTCTCCAGCCTCGCGGGAATACCCGAGGAGGAGGTCCTACGCTGGCTCACAAGCGTGCCAGCGGCTATCGCCTCGAGGAGAGCAGGCTCCTATAGAGGCGGTACTCCCGGCGGAGGAGGCTGAGGCCTGCGTATGGGTGCTCAGCGTAGGAGTGCCACACGGGGTCCATATCGGCTGGGATCTCCCCCGTGTACTTCTCCGGATCTATCCCGGCGATCCTGGCCGCCCTTCTGAAGTGGCCCGTTCCCTGGCCGGTCCGCGCCCACTCCACCACTAGCCTCGAGATCTCCGGGCCTCCCCTGGCCAGCACAGTCTGGACCGCGGCCCACCTATGATCGTATATCGAAGCGTCAATGTTGCCAGCCCTCCCCGCCAGCCGCTTGAGACTTCTAGCCCTCCCCCGGAATAGTTCTCTCGGCGCCAGGGGGGCCCACTGGAGGGGGGTCACAGGCTTAGGCATGAAGGGGTTCAGGGACACCTTCAGCCTTAGCCCCCTCCTCCTCAGTATGGAGGCTACTCTCTCCACCATGGTGAGGGTCTCCTCGAAGTCCTCCTCCCCCTCACCGGGGAATCCGGTGATGAGGTAGAGCTTGAGAGACCTTATACCGTGGCTCGGAGCCTCCTCGGCTATCCACTCAACAATATCCCTCTTGATAACCTTGTTTATGGCCCTGCACACGCGGCAGCTCCCCGTCTCCGGGGCGATAGTGAGCGTTCTCTGGCCGGCCATGCCTATGAGGCGGAGCCTCTCCCCGTTTATACTGTCCGCTCTAAGACTCGGCACAGAGGCCTGGAGGCCCCTGGAAACCGCGTACTCAAGCGCCTTATCGCTCGCCGGGTTATCGAAGAATGATAGGCTGTAGAAGCTGAGCCTCTCGAAGCCCTGCCTCGGCGCCTCGTCGATTAGGGACTTCATAGTCTCGAGGCTCCTATCCCTCTTGGGCCGGAAGATGAAGCCTTCCATGCAGAACCTGCAGCCCCTCCCGCAGCCCCTGCTCGCCTCCACAATGTAGGTGTGCCCCCACACGGGCTCCGCGTCCCGCGGGGTCCTCTGGTCGAGGCTGATAATGTGTTTGTCAATATCCTTTACATAGTGCCTGCGGACCGGGGTCTCGCTCACGCCCGGCACGAGCACCCCGGGGATCTCGGCCAGCCTCTCAAGCCTGTGCTCCTTACTCCCCGGACCGGCGGCGGCCTCAACTATGTCCATAACTATATCGTCAACCTCCCCTATCATCACTGCATCAACCAGCTCGAGAACGGGCGAGGGGTTAGCGGTCACGGCGGGGCCGCCCGCGAGAACTATCGCGTCATCACCCGACGCGGACCGGTAGGGGTTTAGGCCTGCCAGGATCATGAGCTCCGCGTAATCCCTATACATTATCTCGAAGGGCAGGCTTACGAGGAGTAGGCGGGCCTTCCCCGGGGCTCCCCGCGTGTCGCCGCGGACCATACCCTCCTCGAGAAACCAGCTGCCAGCGTATACTCCCTCCTCTACGAGCCTGTTCCTCGCCTGCCTGTAGAAGAGGCTGGAGTATGCCACCCCGCGGGGCGCCGGGTAGAGTATGCCCGCGCTCAGGACTCCTCCACCTCGACCTCCTCCGCGTAGGGGTACAATACTGAGGCTATCGCTATCAGCGCCGAGCTAACCGCGTACTCTGTCGAGAGCGTTATTCCCGGCGCGACGTCGAGGACTAGATCGGCAAACCTGTATATCCCTAGTGGGACGCCCTCGCGGGCACCCGCTAGGATGTTGACGGTCCGCCCCCTCCTGAATATCTCGAGCAGCTCGTCCCTAGCCTCGGAGACGGGCTTCCCCTCCGGCTCTAAGACTATTATCGGCTCCCCCCTCCTGTCCCTGACGAACTGGTGGATATCCTGCACGTACACGGGCACCCTCCAGGGCTTCCTATTGTTGTAGCTCCTCTTCTGTATCTCGTAGCGGGACTCTATGCCCTCGAAGATGCCCCTAAGGAACTCTGCCAGGGGCCTCGCCTCGACCCTTCCCGCCGGGGCTATCACTAGCTCCTTAACCTCGAAGTTCTGCACCTCCCGGCCGACCCTAACACCCATCTTATAGGAGGCCTCCAGCGGGCCCAAGTAGGGCATCTGGGCAACGCGGATCCTCCTCATGAGCCTGTATATGGGCTTCTTCCCCGCGAGCTTCTTCCACTCGAAGCTGCCCGGGACTATGCTGAGGAGGGCGGTGTTGCCGATTATCTCGACAAGCACTATCTTGTCCGGCCTGGATAGGTTGACGCATGCCCCGGTGGCCCGGCGGACCGCGTCGCCCACTACAACGTTAACGTCTATGCTAGTGTAGTCGTGCTTGCCCCGGCGCACGGTCCGGACGGCGAAGCATTCTCCCGGCCCTATGTGGCGCTTGGCGAGCTCCGCAGCTGCAGCGGCCATGTCTTCGAGCCTAGCCGGCACAACTGCCATGACCCTTATGACCCGGTCCGCCTCCGGCACCCTCCTCTCTATGATCTCAGCGTCCTCCTCACCGCGGCAGCCGTAGACTAGTACTAAGCCGCGGAAGCCCTTTGGCGAGGGCTCCGCTCTGAGCCAGGGCGCCTCTTCCTCTATGCGTGAGGCCGCTACCCGCTCCATGGAGAGGCCCGTCTTCACGAGTATGCAAGGCTCGCTCTCGCCCAAGGGATGCCACCTCTTCCGTGGGGCTCGGAGAGGACTGCGTGTCCGGCCCGGGGAGAGTAGGAATTGTTAGGAGGGTTACGCCGCCTTCTGGAGCGGCGAGACGACCACAGCCTTCTCGGGCCCGTTGGGACCCGGGATCCAGAGCAGCTTGGACTTCGCTATCTCGACCTTCCTCACCGCGTATATCTTCCTGGCGGCCTGCTCTATCTCCAGCGCTAGACTGCCCTCCTGGTCGCTGAAGACCATTGCTTGTATGAACTCGTCTAGGGTGCTCTCAGCAGCCCTCTTCTCTATGACCTCCTTCATCCTCTTCCTAATCAGCTTCTTATGACTGGTGTTGCACCTATACCTCGTGAACACTACGGCGGTGACCCTCAGGCCGTAGCCGTCCTTCGTCCAGACATCGAATATGCCCGTTATCTTGCTGCTCTTCCTCCTCGTAAGGCTCCTCATGTAGTCTCTGAGGAGCTCGTGGCCCTTGAACCTCGTGATCGCCTTGTCACCGTCAACCTTGATTATTTGGAAGTAGAGCTTTATGTGAACGTGGGCGAAGTCGCCTGTTATGTCGAAAAGCGTTGTCTCCATCACTCTCCCTATCAGCTTGTCCGGGTCGTCCGCGGGCGTCGTCCCGAGCGGTATCTCCCCGAAGACAGGGGGTGCTAGGACCGTGTACCACTTCTTCTGCCTCCAAGTGTCTCCCGCTCTCCTCTCTCTTCTCCTAGCCAACTCTGCGCTTCCCCCGCGCGCCACTAGTCTGGTCTCGGCTCCATATTATTATTACTCCGGCCCCCGGGGGAGCCCTCCGGGAGCGTCGCGGTGGGGTGGGGAGTACTAGCGTTTTAATACGCTCCCCTCGCCGAGAGCCCTGAAAGAGTCCTCAACAGCCCTGGCTAGAACTAGTATCTCGTCCAGCGTGTTCCTAAGCGTGAGTATCCTCCTAGGATCCTCGCAGCCCACAACCTCCACCCTGCACCTGAGCGTGCGGTCCGCGGGGGAGCAGGAGACGCGTAGGTGGGGTGGCGCCTCCAGGTTGTCTGGCTCCAGAGCCCTCCACAGGCTCTCGGGATCGCTGACCTCCAGCTCCAGCTCGGCCTCGCACCTCATTGCTCCCTCTGCCTCACCGCGTAGCGTATCCCGTCTCCCTCCACCGCCTTGACGTTCCTGAGCTTCCTGAGCTCCCCGTAGCCGAGCGCGGCTTCTATCTGGAGGCCGGAGGCTAGTAGCTCCCCGTCTTCGCCCTCGTAGACTATGACGCTCTCCTTGTCTATGAGGCCTGCTAGGACGAGCGCTCTCCACGCGAAGGTGTGAGGAACTAATGGGGGGCCCACGAGGTAGGCTCTGAGCCATGGGAGCGATTTCAGCTTCCTCGGCCTCTGCCCCCTCACTATCGAGGCTAGTAGGGGCGCCCCGTCGACCAGGAGCTTCTCTAGCACCGGCACGGCGTCCTCGTAGCTCGACGCAGCCTCTATTGCAGGCTCCGGATTGCCGCTGTGCTCTAGAGCGTAAACTATGCTGTCCGCCAGCATCCTGTAGTCCTCTGGGTCGCCCGACTCCGATACTATGAGGCTTCCCACGTACTCTCGAACGTCGACCTCCCGCCCAGTCTCCTCCTGGGCCCTGCTAACTATCCCTTTAACCAGGAGCTTGAGGTCCTCCCTGTCGAGGCTCGCTACCCTCCTGCTAGCCAGAGACTCTAGCCCCAGGGCCGCGAGGCTCCTAGCACACTCTTCCCGGTCGCCGGTGAAACCCGGATAGTAGGGGTTAAGGGTTACGGAGAGAGCCCTGCAGACAGTGTTGCTCAGCGGCTTGTAGACCTTGACGCTGGTCAGGACCTCCACCCTGCCTAGGACGCCGGAGGAGAGCACGTTCTCCACAACTATCTCGTCGACACCGTAAACCTTGCCTATCTTATCCATCTTATCCCCGTAGTGTATGCCGGCAACAACGAGCCCCATCACGTCCCTCCTATAGTATAGGCCGCCCATCTCAGCTATGACAGCCCCGACAAGGCCCGCGTTGCTCCCGTCCCCGTCAACATACACAGTGTTGGGCGGGGGAGGCCTGTCTATGCGGGGCGCGAAGGCTGCGAGAACGCTCTCAACATCGCCCGTACCATAGTCGAGCCACTCATAACCGACAAGCACAGTAGGCACGTCAATCCTGGGAGGAGGCTCGACGCGGACCGAGAAGAGGGGGCGCGCGCCAGCACTACTCAGAATAGAGAAGAGAGCCGCGCCAGCCAAGACGGAGTCCGCCCGCGGATAAGCCCAGACCCTAGCCCAGCCCTCCCTAGA
>WAOS01000017.1 GCA_015521185.1 Desulfurococcales archaeon
ATGTAGAAGACCCTATATGTCAAGCAATCAATGCGGTGGGTGGTAAAGTTTTGAGTAGTGCCAGCGTCCCGAGCAAGTTCGACGTAATAGTGGTTGGTGCAGGACCGGCGGGGAGCTCCGCCGCCTATCTGCTCGCGAAGGCTGGGCTGAAAGTGCTTATCATAGAGAGGGGCAGGGGCGCGGGGAGCAAGGAGCTTTACGGGGGCAAGATTTACGCTCCCCCCCTCCGCGAGGTATGGCCCAGCCTAGACAAGGAGGCGCCGATACACAGGTGGGTTAACAGGGAGCGGATTAGCCTGGTAAGCGGCGACAGAGTTACGACGATCGAGTTCAAGCTCGGGAGGAATGTGGCGTTCACCACGTACCTTACTGAGATGGCTAAGTGGATGGCTGGCAAAGCTATTGAGGCTGGCGCGATACTTGTTGACGAGGTGAGGGTTGACGAGATCGTCGTGGAAGATGGGAAGGTTGTCGGTGTGAGGAGCGGTCCGGACACTGTCTATGCTGACGTAGTGGTGGACGCTGAGGGCGTCAACAGGATACTCCTGGAGAAGCTGGGCCTAGCAGAGAAGATCAAGCCGGAAACTGTCGCGCTCGGGATCAAGGAGGTAATCAACGTGGGTAACAAAGCCATAGAGGAGAGGCTCCAGCTCGGAGAGAAGGAAGGTATGGCGTGGTTCATAGCCGGGGACGTCACCCGTGGAATCCCCGGAGGAGGCTTCATCTACACTATGAAGGACACCATAGCCCTCGGACTCGTAGTACACGTGGCAAGCGCCTACGAGGCGGCGAAGAAGGGAGAGCTCAAGCAGAGCCTCCCAATGATGCTGGAGAAGCTGAGAATCCACCCGTTCTTCAGCAGGATCTGGGGTGACGCGGACGTTCTCGAGTACGGTGCCCACATGACCATCGAGGGAGGACTCAGGTTCATGCCTAAGAAGCTATACATGGATGGCCTCGTTGTCGTCGGCGACGCCGCAGGCCTCCTACTTAACACCGGCTACACTATCAGGGGAGTCGACTACGCGGTGTATAGTGGGAAGCTGGCTGCGGAGGCCATAATAGAGGCCTTCAACAATGGAGGCCCGACCGCCGAGAACCTGAGCGTGTACGAGAAGAAGCTCAAGAGCAGCTTCGTCTACAAGGAGCTCGTGAAGCACAGCGGTATAACGAGGGTCATGGAGGACCCACTGTTCTTCACGAAGCTCCCCGCAATAGTGAACAGCCTATTATCGAAGCTCTACGAGGCCGACTATGAGGAGCCGACGATACTCGAGGCAATGTTTGATTCTTTCCAGGAGGAGGGGGTCAGTATAACCCGGTTCCTCCTTAAGATGCTCCAGGTGGTGAGTAAGCTATGAGCGGGGAGACCCGGTTGAAGCCCATAAAAATAGAGGATCTTCTCCAGCGTACCGTGTACGATGTGGACGAGGAGCCCCATATAGAGATCAAGGATGAGAGGGGCGTGCCGAAGGAGCTAGTCCTCCTCTGCCCCTGCGGCTGCTACAGCATGGTGGGCGAGAGGCTGCTCTACAGCTATGAGGGATGCCTAGAGTGCGGGCTCTGCCGCGTGCTGAGCGAGCCTTGGGGGCTGCGATGGGAGTACCCGAAGAGCGGCCGCGGAGTCCAGTATAGGTTCACGTAGGAGCGGGGTGGAGTGCTGTGAGGATAGTGGTTGGTATAAAGTGGGTTCCCAACACGCAGGCGGTCCGGTTCGACCCGAAGACGGGCACTCTCATAAGGACTGGTGTCCCCAGCATCGTTAACCCGCACGACTTCCCAGCCATAGAGCTAGCCCTCCGGCTCCGCGACAAGTATGGCGGCGAGGTCATCGCGATCACCATGGCGCCCCCGAGCGCTGTGCAGGGGCTCGAGCACGTTCTCGGTATGGGCGTCGACAAAGGCGTGCTACTGACAGATAGGAAGTTCGCTGGCGCCGATACCCTTGCAACCAGCTACGTGCTAGCTAAGGGTATAGAGAAGATTAGCAGGGAGATCGGACCGGTGGACCTGGCCGTCTTCGGCTACGAGACAATTGATAGTAGCACAGCCCATATTGGGGCCCAGGTTGCTAGCTGGCTCGGCTGGCCTTACGTCTACTACGCTAGGAATGCTGACCTCGAGGGCGATGGTGTTCTCCGCGTTATGAGGCAGACCGAGAGGGCTATCGAGGAGTACCGCATACGCCTTCCGGCTGTCGTCGCGACAGCGATCAAGGCTCTAAAGCCGAGGCCGGTCCGCCTGGCCTACAAGCTCAGGGCTAAGATCGAGAAGCCTATAATCACTTGGACGAACGATGACCTAGGCCTTGATCCGAGGTGTACCGGTCTCAAGGGTAGCCCAACGATAGTGGCGAACATCACGTGGATGCCCGAGGTTCCGAGGAAGAAGATAGTGTACAAGCCCAAGGATCCGAGGGACGCGGCGCGCTGGCTCCTCCGCCAGCTCTTCCGGGACGAGGTCGTCGCGCCTTTCCTCAAGAAGGCTCTTTGGGGTGAGGGTGAGGAGTAATGGCGAGGAAGGTGGACTGTTCGAAGCTGTGCCCTGAGTGGCCGTGCGAGCAGCCGGACGAGTTCCACGATATCTGGGTCGTTATGGAGGCCGACGAGAACGGGATCAGCGAGGCAAGCCTCCAGATGCTGACGCCGGCGAAGAAGATTCAGAGTAAGAAGCCCGAGGAGAAGATAGTCGCGGTGCTGATAGGCCACAATGTCAGGAAGTTCGCCGAGGTCCCCATAAAGCATGGCGCCGACAAGGTAATAGTCGTCGATGACCCGCGGCTTAAGACCTACTACCCGAGGGTCTACGGGCAAGTGATAGTCGACCTCGCCAAGAAGTACAAGCCCTCCGTGATACTCGTGAGCGCCACCATGCGTGGCAGGGAGATGGGGCCCTACATAGCTAACACTCTCCGAACCGGTATAACCGCTGACTGTACCGACTTCGACGTTGACGAGAAGACCGGAGATGTCCTAATGATTAGGCCTCCGTTCGCCGCGATAATGCTGGCCTACATTAAGACGCCGTTCCGCAGGCCTCAGATGGGTACTGCGAGGCCCAACGTGTTCCCCGTCCCGCCCCTAGACGAGTCCAGGACTGGCGAGATAATTGAGGAGACGTTAGAGTCCATAATTGATCCTGGGATG
>WAOS01000018.1 GCA_015521185.1 Desulfurococcales archaeon
AGCATAGGAAGGGTAGTAGGAGGATAGGTGCTAGAAGCCACGGTCAGGGTACTTGGTGGGAGATGCCCCAGGCCGGCCAGATGGGCTATCACAGGAGGACCGAGTACAACAAGCGCATACTGCTCATGGGTGACAACGGGCTCGAGGTGACCCCCGCGGGAGGCTTCCTCCACTATGGCATCGTGAAGAGCAGCTACGTCGTCCTTAGCGGGAGCATACCGGGAGTGCCTAAGAGGCCCATAGTTATGAGGTGGCCTGCTAGGGCTCCGAGGTGGTACCTGAAGATGCTTGAGGAGGCTAGGAGCAAGGATGAGAAGCTCATCGCGCCTCCCCCGCCCAAGGTGACGTTTGTCAGCCTGCTGAGCAAGCAGGGCAACTAGGGTGGGTGGTGAGTATGGTGTACACGGCAGTAGTGATGTACCTGCGGGAGCCCCTCTCGGTCCCCCTATACTCGTGGGACGGGGCCGACGCGGGGCAGGTAGTGCTCCCCGACGTGTTCCGCGTCCCCGTTAGGAGGGACCTGATAAGGAGGGTCTATCTCAGCCAGTTCACCGCCTCCCTGCAGCCCAAGGGCAGGGACCCCATGGCTGGTAAGAGGACGAGCGCCCGTAGCCTTGGCGCGCACCACGGCGTCTCCAGGGTTCCGAGGATTAGGAATAGCATGAGGGCTGCCCTGGTTAACATGACGCGGGGCGGTAGGCTTGCTCACCCGCCTAGGGTTGAGAAGGTTATCTACGAGCGCGTGAACAAGAAGGAGCGTATCCTTGGCACGATGAGCGCTCTCGCAGCCACGAGCATTCCTGACCTGGTGAGAGCTAGGGGCCACAGGTTCGAGGCTCAGTTCCTCCCGGTCGTCGTGGAGAGCGCGGTTCTCGAGAAGGTCACCACTACTAAGCAGGCCCTCGAGCTACTCGACAAGCTAGGACTCCTGCCCGATATCATTAGGGCTAGGGAGAGGCTGAGGCAGAGGAGCGGTAAGGGTAAGAGAAGGGGTCGTAGGCTGAAGAAGCCGAAGAGTATACTCTTCGTTCTCGACAGCTACAAGTCCCCGTTCGCCCGCGCCGTTAGGGGCCTTCCCGGTGTCGACGTTGTGGAGCCGGACAAGATTAACGTGCTAGTACTGGCACCCGGAGCAGAGCCGGGTAGGCTCATGCTAATAACTGACACTGCTCTCCAGGCGCTCGGGGAGAAGTACAAGGTGGTTGTGCCATGAGCGGCGAGGACATAATAATAAGGATTCACATGAGCGAGAAGGCTCTCCGGCTCATTGAGGAGCAGAACACTCTGACACTCATTGTGAGGAGAGACGCGACTAAGCATCAGATAAAGAAGGCTGTCGAGAGTATCTACGGTGTTAAGGTGGCAAAGGTTAGAACGCTCATAACGCCTAAGGGCGAAAAGAAGGCTTACGTGAAGCTGAGTGAGGAGCACAAGGCGAGCGAGCTAGCTACTCGCCTCGGCCTCGTCTAGTTTTCTCCCCTCCACGATCTCTATCACTTTCTTGGCGGCCTCCAGGAACGCCTTGGCAGCCTCGCTGTCGGGATACTCGAGGAAGAACAGCTTGCCCTTATCGTTGGCCTCCCTAATCTTCGGGTCTATCGGTATTCTTCCGAGGAACTCGATCCCGTACTCCTTCGCTAGCTCCTCTGCAGCTCCCTTACCGAAGATGTAGTGCACGCTCCCCTCGGGGCATCGGAAGTAGGCCATGTTCTCGATTATGCCTATCACCCGCTTGTTTAGTCTGTTCGCGAATGCTATCGCTTTCTTGACAATAGCCTTGGATACCTCGCTCGGTATTGTCACGAGGATGAAGCCCGTTAGGTCGGGTATTATCTGGGCGATGGTGAGCTGCTCGTCGCCGGTTCCGGGCGGGAGATCTATTAGGAGGTAGTCGAGCTCTCCCCAGTCCACGTATGCCAGTAGCTCTCGGAGCGCTGCGGTTTTGAGCGAGCCCCTCCATATTATCGGGGTCTCGTCCTCTGGGAGAAGGAGGCCTAGGCTCGCTAGCTTTATCCCTGGAGGCACCTCTACGGGGAATATCGTTCCGTCGGCCCTCGCAGGCATGCCGAAGCCTGTTGGCAGGCCGAGCATCTTGTGTATCGTTGGCCCGTGTATGTCTGCGTCGAGAACTCCCACTCTCCTCCCGTTGACGGCGAGTGCCCCCGCTAGGCTAGCGGTCACGAAGCTCTTGCCGACGCCACCCTTATTGCTTAGGATTGCTATCTTGTACTTGATGTGACGCATTCTGCTCACGATTAGCTTCTGCTCCTCCTGGATCTTCTTCATACGCTCTGCCACACGTTTATACTCGGACTTGCTTATCCTTCTCACACTCAAATACTAGCACCCAGAGAGATGCGCGAGCACTGGGAGCGATAAATCCTTTGGTAATATTAGGCGGCGCCCTCACACGCTAGTAGTGGCGGGATGAAGACTTTACCGAGTGCCGACTTTTACAGGTGGGGCCTTGAGGACCTCGCGGACCGCCCCCGCAAACCTCTATCTTATAGGCTCCCGAGGCAACAGTCACTTCTGCGGGGCCGGCGATGAAGCCGGTTTTAAGAGCTGAGGTGCTGTGTCGTGCCGGATGCTGAGGAACCCACGCCTCGAGTCGGCCCTTGCATAGAGGATATTGGTCTCGTTAAGGAGGATATCGCCAGGGAACTCCACGTAATGCTGGAACCCACAGAGTATAACGTAGTCGACTTACTAATACCTAGCGGGGAGCTCGAAGTGTTCCTCAGAGTGTTCATAGGCCTCGACTGCCTCCACGCGCTGGAGGTCCACGTCAGAGGTTGCGGCAAGCTGGTAGAGAGGATTAAGAAGCTCTACGAGGAGCCAGAGTTCAGCCGCGTAATCCTCGAGGGGGATTGTATGGAGGTCGTGGCCCCGAACGATCCCCCTCTTAGACTTGTCAGGGCTCTCCGCCTCGCTGGTGTGGAGGCGCCTGTCGAACCCGTGGCTTACAGGGTGGTGAGCCAGTTTGTACTCGACTAGGTACTCCGTGAGGTTCCGGGTGAAGGGTTGGATCGATGACGAGGAATTCGATAGGCTGAGGGAGGTCGCCAGGTACCTGGGCTCCTATGACGGGTACAAACTCTTCGAGCTCGACCTGGACCGCGCGAAGTCCAACGGTTACACGCCCAGCGACATACTCTCGCTGCTGTCGAGCATTAACGGGATCGTTATGGAGGACCTCGAGAGAGTCCGGTCCGTCCTGGAGGAGTCATCAAAAGTAGTCATATATCTGGCTAGCGACGGCTGGCTCCGGGTCGGTGGAAGAGTATATCTAAAGCCCCTGCTTAGGGAGCTGGGCGTTTACCTCCCCTACGATAGGGAGAGTAACGCCTACAAGGCTCCACCACACATGTATAGGAGGCTCGTGGAGTTCTTCCGCTCTAAGGGGCTTATCGTAGAGGATAGGCTCGGGCTTCTAGACGGGAACGATCTCCCCCGGAAGATGGAGTTCCTCGGGGAGCTGAGGCCGTACCAGGAGGAGGCTCTGCGGGCCTGGCTCGAGAATGGCGGCCAGGGCATTATAGCCCTACCCACAGGAGCCGGGAAAACTGTCATTGCAATCGCTGCCATGGCGAGGATCAACAAGCGCACGCTCATCGTTGTCTACACTAAGGAGCATGTCAAGCAGTGGATCGACGCTGTAGCAAGGTTCTCTAACGCTGCTGGAATGACTGGAGCCTATTATAGCGATGAGAAGAGGCTAGCTCCAATAACGGTCACCACATACCAGTCAGCGCACAGACATATCAAGAGGCTGGCGCCCCATTTCAGCCTCGTTATTTTCGATGAGGCCCATCACCTCCCCGCGGAGAAGTTCCGGGCTATCGCCGTTGGCCTCCCAGCGCCCTATAGGCTCGGGCTGAGTGCGACCCCTGAGAGGGAGGACGGTAAGCACGAGGAGCTGTTTCCCCTGCTGGGCGGCGTGGTTTACAGGTCGACTCCTGGGGAGCTCACGAGCAAGGGCTACTTGGCGCCCTACGTGATCAGGACTGTTAAGGTGGAGCTTGATCCGGATGAGAAGAAGAAGTACAAGGCGCTGCGTAGAAGGTACTTCGATCTAGCCCGGGGCAGAAGCTTCCAGGAGCTTCTCCGCGATGCGAAGAACGGGGATCCCAGCGCTATAGAGGCTCTCCGCGTCCACAAGGAGATGGAGAAGCTCGTCCAGTACAGCAAGGCCAAGCTGCGCGCTGTAGAGAGGATTGTAAGGGACGAGCTCATGAAGGGGAATAAGATCATAGTTTTCACCCAGCTTAGAGGGCAAGCCGAGGAGATAGCTAGGAGAGTGGGCGGCCTGCTCCTTCACGGCGGGATTGATAAGAGGAGGAGGGACCTAGTCCTCGAGAAGTTTAAGCGGGCGGACAAGGGTGTCCTCGTACTCACGACTGTGGGCGACGAGGGCCTAGACATACCGGACGCTAATGTGGGGATCCTCGTCTCGGGCACGGGATCGCCCCGCCAGTTCATTCAGAGGCTTGGCAGGCTCCTCCGGCCAAGCCCTGGTAAACAGAGCGCGGTGCTCTACGAGATCGTTGTCAAGGGAACTATGGAGGAGTTCCGGTCTAGGAAGAGGAAAAACCTGGGGCTCCCCTGGTAGGTGCCCTCTACTTCTTCAGGACCTCCTCTACTAGCGAGGGTATTTCGAACGGGGTCTTAGCGACCTTGACGCCGGCCTCGGTTAACGCCTTGACCTTGCCCTCATAAGTCCCTGTACCCATCATTATGATAGCGCCCGCGTGGCCCATTCTCTTGCCCGGCGGCGCGGTCCTTCCGGCTATGAAGGCTACCACTGGCTTGGTGAACTCTCCCCTCTTGATCATCTCGGCAGCTCTCTCCTCCATGTCGCCTCCTATCTCTCCCACGAGGACAACTGCCTCGGTCTCGGGATCCTCCTGGAAGAGGCGCAGCGCCTCGGTGAAGCTGAGACCTATCACGGGGTCTCCTCCTATACCTATCACGGTGCTCTGCCCGTATCCCTTCTTTGATAGGGCATAGCCTATTTCGTACGTTAGCGTTCCGCTCCTGCTTACAATACCTATGTTCCCCGGCTTGAAGACGTGGCCCGGCATTATGCCTACCTTGGCCTTGCCTGGCGATATTATTCCGGGGCAGTTGGGGCCTATGATAGTTGTTCCCTTCTGCCTGGCGTAGTTAACGAACTTCAGGGTCTCGTGCACCGGTATGTGCTCGGTTATGACTACCACGAGCTTAATGCCGGCATCTACAGCCTCGTAGACGGCGTCGGGTGCGAAGCGTGCTGGGACGAATATTATGCTGGTGTTCGCCTCCGGGTGCTCGGCGACTGCCTCAGCCATTGTGTCGTATACTGGGACCCCGTGAACAGTCATGCCTCCCTTTCCAGGGGTTACGCCGGCAACTATCTTTGTTCCGTACTCGAGCATGAGCCGGGTGTGGAAAGAGCCTTCCCGGCCCGTTATTCCCTGGACGATGACGCGCGCGTTCTCGTCTAGAAGTACCGCCATCACTTCTCACCTCCTAGGCTAGATCTCCATGAGGCGCTTAACCGCCTCGATGGGGTCTACAAACGCCTCTATCCCGGCCTTCCTCAGGATCTCTCTGCCCTCCTCCTCGTTCGTACCGGCGAGCCTCACTACGAGAGGCTTAGGCAGCTGTCCCAGCTCTTCTAGCGCCTTCACTATGCCCTTAGCGACCTCGTCGCACCTCGTTATGCCTCCGAATATGTTCATGAATATCTTCTTGGTCTTGGGGAACTCTATGAGGAAGCTGACCGCTGTCTTTACTAGCTCCGCGCTAGCTCCGCCGCCTATGTCGAGGAAGTTGGCGGGCTTGCCGCCGTACTCGTATACTAGGTCCATAGTAGTCATCGTGAGGCCGGCTCCGTTGCCGATTATTCCTATGTCTCCGTCTAGCTCTACGAACGCGAGCCCTAGCTTCCTAGCCTTTATCTCCCACTCAGTGTACTCTCCGCTTTCCTCGAGCCTCTCGCCCGCAAGCTCGGGGTGCCTGTAGAGCGCGTTGTCGTCTACTATGAGTCTTGCGTCTAGCGGTATCACCTTGTCGCCCACTACTGCCAGTGGGTTGCTCTCGGCTAGCTCCGCGTCGTACTTGTCGAAGACCTCGTAGAGCGCGGTTAGGAACGAGGCGAACCTCGAGAGCACCTTGCCCTGGAGCCCTATCTTCTTCCCTATGAGGCGTGCCTGGTAGCCTTTCATGCCCAGGAAGGGGTCGACGTGCACCCTGACTATGCTCTCGGGCTTCTCCCTAGCTATCTCCTCTATATCCATGCCTCCGTACCTGCTAGCGAGGACTACCGGCTTCCTCTCGCTCCTGTCGATAACTATGCCAACGTAGAGCTCTGTCTCGTGGGGGATTGCTTCCTCGATTAGTAGTAGCTTGGGCTTTATCCCTTTGATAGGCTTCTCGAAGAGTTCATCGACTATCTTCTTGACGTCTTCCCAGGTCCTAGCCATCTTAACGCCGCCAGCCTTACCTCTACCAGCGACCAGGACCTGCGCCTTGACGACAACCGGAGGCTCTAGCCCGGCCTGCTTCATCTTTTCTATCGGGTCTTCTCCCTTCCTCACGAGGACGGACTTTGGCACCTCAACTCCGTACCTGCGCAATATTTCTTTTGCCTCGTACTCGAACAGCTTCAACGCTAATCCCTCACTGATCAACGTGTGAGTACAGGTCCGAATAAAAGGTCTTACAAAAACCCTGCATTACTAACTCGGGCTCCGTCTAGTTATACTAGCCCGAGAGGGGCCCAGGGCGGGCTGAAGAGCCGTGTAAGACGGGGACCCCGGAGCGTTCAGCCTCTCCGGGGGATGCCCTATAACCAGGCTCCAGACCCCCTGGCTCCCGGGATTCCGCTGGGAGGTGCGCCAAGTGTTTCACAAGCTTACTAAGAGGGAGCTCGCAGCTTACGCTCTACTCGCTAGCCGTGCAAAGTGGAACATTGGAGAAGCGGTCGACGCCGTATCGAGGGAACTGTGCACGACGAAGAGAACGGCTAGACGCATAGTCAAGAGGCTTCGGCGACTCGGACTCGTCTCGGTGGAAGCGAGAAATAGCGAGATTGTCGTGCGGCCAGTAGATCCGTCTAGGGTCCTCTCGAGCCTGCTCGAGGAATATGCTGAGCAGCGGAGGAGGAAGTGCTATGCTCTAGCTAAGAGGCCTCCTCCAGAGGGGAGGTCCGGAGTGGTCGGTGAGCCTCACTCCCGGCGTCCACACGATGCCGGGTCAGCGTAGGGTAGCGTCCTCATTCCTCCCTGCTACAGTATGAGAGTGCCCGGAGGATATAATCCAGTCTCTCCGCGGCCTCACACCCCTTGTTAATGGTAGTCGCGACCTCGCCGTTTTCGTACCAGACTACCGTTTCCAGGCCGATCGCGGCCACAGGGGGCTCACGCGGCTTCGAGCCGCTGGCCACCGCTTCCGCGCCGGTTAGGAAGAGGCTTAGCGGGTCGCGGAGGTCTCCTGGCACTAGCCTCCCGCTTAGCCTTTCTCCCGAGACCGGCTCGTATCTGGCCTGTCGAGGGGACACGTGGGGCTTCATCCGGCAGCCGTCCACCCACTCTGCCGCGCTAGCCTCGTAGTGCTTGACAACCCCTAGGTCTGATCCTGGAGGTAGAACTAAGCTCCCTGGCCCCACAGCTATTCTGAGAGCTCCGGAGGGAGCGTACACGTGCACTAGTGACGGCGCGGTAACGAGTATAGCACCCTCTTCCGCTGCCCGCTCGAGCAGTCTAATCCTGTCCTCGCGCGGGAGCCTGAGTATGCTGCTTATCTCGACTATTAGACTCCCCCTGTCAATCCTCGGCATAACCGTCGCACCGGTCCTACCACTGGGTTGGTCGTGGAAGGCATAGTTTATAGTATAATTGCCTCGGGTCCCACAGCTTCTCCGGCGGGTGAGGAGAAAGATGCCATTGAGACTGGCAAGGACTAAGGTTCCGAGGGGCGAGGAGTACGATGTTGTCATAATAGGCGGGGGGCCGGCTGGCCTATCCGCAGCCATCTATACTAGTAGGTTTCTAATGAAGACGCTTGTTGTCGCCGAGCAGATAGGAGGCCAGCTCAACCTTACCGATGCCGTCGACGATTACCCTGGGCTCAAGAGGATCACGGCTTCCGCGCTCGTGCAGGCCTTCCGCTCGCACGCGGAGATGTTTAAGCCCACTATCGTGGAGCTCGTCCGAGTAGAGGGGTTCGAGAGGGACGATAGCTCTGGCTACCCGAGGTTCCACGTGTGGGGGACGCGAAAGCTGGACGTATATGCGAAGACGATCATCCTCGCGGTCGGTAGCAAGAGGAGGAAGCTGGGCGTTCCCGGCGAGAAGGAGTTCGCCGGTAAGGGTGTCAGCTACTGTAGCGTCTGCGACGCGCCCTTCTTCAAAGGTGCCGAGGCCGTAGCGGTAGTTGGGGGAGGCGACGCCGCGTTCGAGGGCGCCCTGATGCTTAGCGGGTATGCTAAGAAGGTATACCTTATACATAGGCGCGACCAGTTCAGGGCTAAGCCTCACTTCGTTGAGCAGGCTAAGAGGACTCCCAACATCGAGTTCGTACTCAACAGTGTTGTAGTTGAGATCCGCGGAGACACTAAGGTGAGGTCTGTGGTAGTCAGGAACGTGAAAACCGGCGAGATCCGCGAGATACCTGTTGAAGGAGTCTTCATAGAGATAGGATTCGAGCCGCCAAAGGAGTGGTTCCAGCGGCTTGGCCTTGAGACCGACGAGATAGGGTATGTCAAAGTTGACGAGTGGATGAGGACCAATATACCCGGGGTCTTCGCCGCGGGAGACTGCACAAGCATGTGGAAGGGGTTCAGACAAGTTATTACGGCGGCCGCTATGGGGGCTGTCGCTGCGTACAGCGCCTACAACTATCTCGCGGAGAAGGGCCTATACAGGCCTAGCCAGCTTCTCCTAGCCTAACCCTATAACTCCGGTATATAAGGCCGGATTCCCTTTATGCAAGTACATACGGGCTTCCGGGGGTGCACCTGGATTGGCCAAGCAGCTGAGCCAGTACGCTCTTAGAATGCTCGAGAACATACCGGAGCAGTACAGGCCGCTTGCAGAGATAATGATAAAGCAGAAGTATCACTTTGTTGGTAGGCACACTGTTGTTAAGAAGTGCTACTGGACTCATGCCGCGATGGTTCAGAGAAGATTCTGCTACAAGTGCAAGTTCTACGGGATCGAGAGCCACAGAGATATTCAGATGAGCCCGACAGCATTCTGGTGCTGGAACGCTTGCCTCCACTGTTGGAGGATTAGGCCGCAGGACCTCGGGATCGAGGCTGACGAGACGCGCATGCCCTTCTACGATCCTCCCGAGCTGATAGCCGACGGAATAATAAAGGCTCAGCGCCGTATCATGAGCGGGTACAAGGGTCACCCGAAGGTCGACCCTAAGATGCTCGAGGAAGCGCTTAACCCTGTGCACGTCACTATGAGCCTAACCGGAGAGCCGACGCTCTACCCGCTCCTCGACGATCTCCTAGGCATAATCCACAGGAAGGGGATGACAACATTCATAGTTACGAGAGGGGTGAGGCCCGATGTTCTGGCGTCGCTCTACAACGAGCCTAACCAGCTGTATATCAGCCTTGAGGCGTGGGATAAGAAGAGCTACGAGTACTTTAATAGGCCGCTCGTCCCCAGGGCTTGGGAGCTAACTCTTGAGACCCTCGAGATACTCCAGAGCTTCAAGAGCCCGACCGTACTTAGGATAACGCTTGTCAAAGGGTTCAACGATACCGAGGAGGCACTGAGGGGCTTCGCAAGGCTCGTCAACATGTCGAACCCGACATACGTTGAGGTGAAGGCTTACATGTGGGTAGGCGCGAGCAGGGAGAGGCTCAGGAGGATTAACATGCCCAGCATGGAGGAGGTCAGGAGCTTCGCCGAGAGGCTCTCCCAGCTAACGGGCTACCCAATATATGGTGAGAGCAGGCCTAGCAGAGTTGTACTGCTTAGTAGCATAAGCAAGCCGATTCGCCATGGTAAGGGATGTCCTGGGGGAAGGGATGTCCTGCCCGGACCGGGCGAGTATGACGAGCTAGATAACCCGGAGGTCAGCTATTAATCTCCCCTGCTAGTTTAAACCGGCGGGGCTAGACGTTGCGCGAGACGAAGATAGTGGTGGGGCCTGGAACAGCCGTGGACTACGCGTACCGCATAGTGGAGTTCGCTAGCAAGGGAGTCTCACGGCTCAAGCTCTACGCTGTGGGCGAGAGTATATGCAAGCTCGCGGACACAATAGCTATCCTGCCAGAGATTTACCCGGGTACTGTTGAGATCGTTGGCTGGAGTATTGGGAGCAAGCGTGTTAAGGGGGAGAGGAAGACTTTTCTCTCCCTAACTCTAGAGCTAAGACCCTCGGGTTAGCCCCCTACAGCTCCTAGTGCGACCCTACTTATGGATACGTCCTCTACCGCGCCCGCTATCATTGAGGCTATCATTTCTATCGCCCTACCTGCCTCGAGATCTCCGGATTCAACGCGGTCTAGCATTTCCTCCATGCGCCTGCTCGTTTCAACGGAGACTAGCTCCCGATAGTGTTCGCTAAGGTACTTGTAAACACTTATACCCAGCTTAGTGGGGACTACGTACTGCCTCTTCTTGCTTAGAATAATGTATCCGTGCCTCCTATTCGCCTCTATGGCTTTCGCGTAGGTGCTAGGCCGGCCTATGCCCTCTCTCTTCATTATCTTCACGAGGTCTCCCGCATTGTATAGCCTCACGCTGCTTGTCCTGGCGACTCTCTCCACGACCAGGTCGATCTCGCTCCTGGGCTCGGCGAGTAGACGGCTGATCCTGGGCCTCAGTATCCTCGTGTATCCCTGGCCTGCGAGGCCTATGATGGCCTCCTTCTCTACCCGGACCCCCCGGAGATCTAGGGTTACCCTTACCCTCCTCAGCCGGTCCGGCTTCATCTGGCTAGCTATGAACCTCCGGAATATGAGATCGTAGAGGCGGAAGTGGGCCCATGTGAGCTTCGTTTGGACCCTGATGGTGCCCTCGATTATTCCTCTCCTCAGCTGCTCCGCGTCTATGGGTTTCGTCGGCCGTATCGCCTCGTGGGCGCCCCCCTCTCCCCAGGATCTGCCCTGGTATAGGTCTATGAGGCCGGCCTGCTCTAGGTATTCTCTCGCGACAGCAATGCCGGTTGGGCTCACTCGCGTCGAATCAGTCCTGTGGTATGTTATGAGGCCGCTCTCGAAGAGGTCTTGGGCGAGCCTCATTGTCTGGCTGGCCGAGAATCCTAGGACTCTCGAGGCTTCGTATAGCATCTCGTCAGTAGTGAATGGTGGTGGCGGCGTTACGGTTTCCTCCCACTCTTCCCTCTCGACTACCCTCGCCTTAATCCTGTCGCCGGGCCGCCACTCGGGCTTGTCCGCTGTGAAAACGTAGATTCTCTCGCCCGTGTCCTCGTGGCGCAGAAGTGTTCCGTAGCCCTTGTTAGCCTTCCACTGCTCGTACCTCTCAACTGCCCAGCCTAGCACGGGCGTCTGGACTCTGCCCGCGCCCAGCCACTTCTTACCGTAAATAGACCAGAGGTGCCTGCTCAGGCTGAAGCCTATCCATCTATCCTCGATTCTCCGCACGATCTGGGCTTTGACTAAGTTCTCATTGATTGTCTCGCCAGTGGCTAGTGCTTCCAGGACTGCTTTCCTGGTTACCTCGTGGAACCGGCCCCTCCTGATGTTAGGATTGTATGGTCTGAGAGCTAGGTAGATGTCCCAGGCTATCTTTTCTCCCTCTCTGTCCGGGTCGGTCGCGATGACTACCTCATCCACTTCTACAGCAAGCTTTCTCAGCATTCCTATGACTGCCTGGGCCGAGTACTGCTCGGTGCTGCCGCACCTAGGACAGGGGCCGTCTCCCGCGAAGGTGTACCCGCAGGAGAGGCACTTCTTTATAGCGGTGTAGACGGGCTTGTAAACGCCGTTCTCGACCCTCACACCATAGACACTGTCTTCCTCGTCTATCGCTAGCTCTAGCACGTGACCCCTGCTAGCTACGACCATCAAGAGGTATACGGCTCCAGTACTCGGATCCGCCACGCTGGTCTCGTAGACGGTTACGCGGCCTATCCTCCTCTTGCTGGGCCTACCCCAGAACCAAGCGATGGTTCTCGCCTTAGTAGGGGACTCTACTATGAGGAGAACAGTCTTAACATTAACCTTCTTGCCCTCCCCCCTCCTAGAAGCCTCTATCTTCTGGAGGACACTGTCGAGATCCACTGACTCGAACTCTGTAAGCTCCGACTGGGTATACCACTTCAGCCTCTCCCCGAGAGCAGATACGTGATCGCGATTCTCAGAGACTACAACGCTGAGGCCGTGAGTCATTACTCCTCTTAGTAGCCTGCTTGTCCTCCCGCTAGCCTGGAGGTACGTAGGGGCGTCCGGAATAACAAAGTATGTCCTGTCGCCTCGCCTCTCTATGACACTCCCACCGATCCGTATGGTTCCCCCAGACTCTTGGAGTATCCTCTCGATCTCCCTAGAGATGAGCTTCGCGGCTCTCTTCATAGTGTCTACAGCTTCTTCTAGGAGACCGCTGACCTCAATTCTACCCTTATACGCAAGGGAGAGGACCGTCGGGTTGGGTATTTTCTCTAGGTACCTGGATAGCTTCACGATAAACTCTCCGGCCTCCCCCACCCCCCTATCTCTCAGCTCGTAGAGGAGCGATAGCTGCCTCCTAGGGCTAGATAGCGCATCAGACAGCTTCATTCTCCTCGCTGGAACGCCTACGAAGACCGCGTATCTTATCCTCTCTGGCAGGTCGATCCCCCTGACAATCACCCCGTACCGGGACGCTACACCTACGACTACGTCCACCTCGCCCCTAGCTAGCTTATCGATCGCCCTCCTCGTCCCAGCAAGGGCTATTGCTGCACGTATCCCCTCTTTCTCTAGCTTAGCAGCAACTATTTTCGCCGTCTCCTTGCCGTAGAGCTGGCTCACGAAGATTATGCCACCGCTTCCCAGCTTCTTAACAATTCTTACGGTCTCCTCAATGGGTCTATAGGAGATCGTGTAGGTATCGGTCACACTCCTCATGTAGTCGCTGCCCCCGCCAACTTCGAAGCCTAGGAGCTCTTTGAAGAGGTAGTGCTTGATACCTCTGGGCCTGCCTGTGGCCGACGCTATGACTAGCTGGCTCATGGGCTGCTCGTGCTGGAGGGCCAGTTCGGCCTCTAGCTCTGCAAGCTTGGTCTTCAGCTCCTCAACCTTATCCTCCTTACCAGCTTGGAGCGCTGCATAGAGTCTGAAGCGGGTCTTGACGAGTTCCTCTGCCTTCTCGATGGTGTCTCTCGAGAAACCCATTAGGAGGAGAACTCTCTCAACGTTGGTCCCACTCCTTAGGAGGCTGTCAACGTCGTCTACAAGTATTAGCTGGAAGGGGGATGCTCTCGACAGGACTGTGAACCCTCTCTGGAGGAAGCTAGTGGTTATGATGAGGATCCTGAAGTCTCCACTCTCTATTCTCTCAAGGGCCTCCTTCTTTGCTTTCCTCCCCATCGAGCCCGTGTAGTATACGACGCCGTCCGCCATTCTAGAGAGCTTCTCATACACCTGTCGGACAAGGTTTTGGGTGGGAACTATATAGAGGACCTTCCAGCCGTGCCGGGCTGCCCTGTACGCGGCGTAGACCATTAGGAGGGTCGTCTTGCCTACGCCTGTCGGCGCGATTATTGCCAGACTATCTAGGGTTAGAAGTCTCTTCGCCCAGCTAGTCTGCGCGCTCCAGAGCCTGCTGCCGGTCCTAGCCTCGAAGAACGCCTGAAAGTCTTCTAGATCGAGCTCGAGATCGTAGAGCCACGCGTATCCTGAGAGCTTCCCTGCCTTGCGGAGCGCCTCACCAATCTCACGGGGCCCGCCATAAACGGGTGTCGGAAGGCATCTCTCGCAGGGGAGACCGTCGGCTAGGCGTGACGCGCTTATCGGCCCTCCGCAGTTAGGGCACATCGCCCGCATTATCGGCTCTATACTGCTCATCGACGACACCAGCCTCAGAAGCCCGTTATGGAGCCCGGTTAGGGCTCAGTAGAGCTTGTGAACCTAGGAAAACCGCGAGCCCCAGTATTACCGTGGAAACCCCTAGGAGCGGCCTAGGAGTGTCTGAGGAACAGGAGAAATTAGTCGGGGAAAACATAGGAGGGAACAGCAACGGCGAGCTAACGGCTTTACTCTACCTTGATCTCCTTCCTAGCCTCCCAGAGGCCGTGTAGGTTGCAGTAGCTTATCGCGTAGAGCACGCCACTCTTTTTCAGGGTCACGGTGACGCTCGCCTCGGCAACAGTATACTCGGGCTCCCACACGATGGTTGCTATCTTTACCGGGTTGAAGGGTCTGCCCTCCTCGGCGAACCATAGCTCTACATACCTAATGCTGTGGTGAGCCTTCATCTCGTGAGGGCCAACAGCCACCTTCACAGTAAAGGGCTCGCCTGCCTTCACGGTATCGGGGGCCTCTATCTTGGGCGTGTGCGTCTCAGCCTTGCTTATGGCCTGCTCAGGAGCCTCCTCCTGAGTGTAGATTAGGTCTCCGAACTTCTTTGCCACTCCACATCACCTCTCTTTTCTCTTCGCTGAAAATAGAGTAGGAGCAGTCCGGGTATTAGCCGTTAGTATTTGTCTTCCGAGATCTATCCCCTACATACTATGCATACTGCTAATGGTGTCATAGTACAACTCTGCTACTCTCCTTGATTCGACGTACAACGCTATTCCCCCGAGCCATGCTGTGAGTAGTGAGGCGTACTCGAGTATGCTTAGGCCGGAGGCCTCGATTAACAAGTGAGCTATTGATATAATATATGGTATTGTTATCGATACAATAATTATCAATATAGACCACTTCTCATAGCACCCCATAACACCTGCGATCGCCAGAGATACACTTAGGAGAGCGAGGAACGCAGATGCTAGCCCCTGCATGGGCAACAGTAGCGCTGCTAGAGTGACTGAAAGGCCCGTCACAACCCTATACGCGCAGAGGTGCACCGAGTAGATGTTATTGAGAGTACGAATCCTCCTGGCGACCCTCTCTATCTCTCCGCTCACACTTGTAGCACCAACCAGGTCCCTCGATGAAACCCGCTCTTCAACTCTCCTTAACATCTGCTTGAGGCTCGAGGAAGCTAGGTGTGCCCCCGCGCTTGCTAGAAGCTTCACAGCTCTTTCAAGCTCGTTCATCGCATAATATAGGCGCTCTACGACGATGAGCCAGTCCGGGTCGTCCTGAGAGAGGTGAGATGCCTTCGCGAAAGCAGTGTAAAGATCGTCTAACCCATCAATTATGGTGTTGTCCAGCGCGCTCTCCCGGCCCATACTCGCACCACCAAGGCCTGGCGGGGCCAGCTAGTAATAGATTCTGGCTCTCCTCCTCTGCAGTATTAGAGCTGCGTTGAGTATGAGGTACTTAAGTATCGTCTTCGGCACATTGTAGAATGTTATAGTGAGCTCGCGGGTTGCAGGAGCATAGGCGGGGCTTATTTTCACCATGTATATCTCGTCCGGAAACTCCTTCTCGAGCTTATCCCAGTTCTCTATGACGATCGCTGGCGTAACTATTATCTCCCTTAGCTGCGAGTCCTGCCCCGCTTTGAATGCTATCCTGAGCGGCTCGTTCAAGTATCTGGGCTCGAAGCTCTCTCTGAAGTCCTCCATAGCCACTATCTCGCTGGCGTCGCGGACGAGAGCCCACTTACACTCTTCATCTATAGAGTCATAGAAGCAAAACACTCTTTTATCGCCGTATTCCGCTTTTCTTAGCTCTTTTAGCTTCGCCTCAACGGTTTTCTCGGACACCTCCAGCGCGTCGGCTAGGTCTATCACGCTCATTGCGTAGCCCTCAAGCATCCTAGCGATCCTGCCGGCTAGGTCTGGGAGCCATGGGCGGACCGGGGGCAGTTTTAGTATGCTTTCGGCCAGCGGTGTCAGTCTTGCAAGTCTCATCACACGCAGATCACCGCTCTTCAAAGATTCTATGATTTTGATGGCTCCGGGAATATCCAGGTGGTCCCTTATCGCCTGCCTCTTGGCCTCCTCGACGAGAAACTCGTCGTCCTCCTTGATTGAGCCTAGCTTCCCGAAGCTTAGCTGTATCTCCCTTATGATCTGGCCGAGTATGGGGCTTCTTTCGAGAGCTCTCAAAACTCTCTCCTCAACCTCTCCCGGATCTATGTTCATGATAGCCTCAACTAGGTTAAGTCCTGCCTTGTTGAGGAGGCTGAACCCTATGAACGAGCTCCTATAGTATGTATTGAGTCCCTGCTCTTTGATCAACACGTCAAGAAGTATGAGGGCGAGAGTTTCACTGATCTCGCTTCCAAAAGGCCCGACTATTATGTGCTCGTCACCAGCGATCTCGTAAAGAATAGTGTTCGGGCCTGCCTCCGGGGGAAGGGCACTTCTAACGCGGCGAGACCACTCCTCGAGTGTTTCTCTCGAGACAGAGTCCATTATGAGCCTCGGTGAGATACTGCTAGTGCCCTCACGAGACACTTCTAGGAACTTCCTGGCGAGCATAGGACTCCTGCTGATCCCTTCGCCCCTCCACAGGGGCACTTCTCCTGGCTCCTCGGAGGGCTCGACGTCGACTCTTCCAGCTCCCACATCTATCCTCTTAACCTTCCACGATCTTCCCGAGAGCCTGATAATATCTCCCGGCCTGAGATACCTGTAGACGAACACGCTATCGAGGTTACCAATAGTCCTCTCTCCGTGCTTAACCTGGAACGTATCCCTATCCGAGATGAGCGAGAAGAACTCGGTGAAATCCCTGGCCCACCAGGACCTGCCCTTCCCCGAGCCCCGGAACTTCCATATCTTGTAGAATGTGCTGCCAAGCCTAAGCTTGTTTCCGACTCTTCGTATGACTCCCTGGCTCTCTAGGTAGGAGAGTAGTTTTTCGAACTTCTTGGGGGTTAACTTGCTGTATGGGTGGGCCGAGAGTATCTCGTAAACTTCTTTGACGCTCGCTTCCTTTTTTTCGAGGAGAATCCCCTGCAGCTCCCTCGCGATAACGTCTAGCGGTATCTCCTTGACTACTACTGGCTCTACGTAACCATCGTACGCTAGGCTTGCTAGAGATGCGCTCTCGACGAGGTCGAACACACCTATTGAAACAATAGAGCCCTTGCTCGGCAGTCCTAACCTATGCCCGCTCCTCCCTACCCTCTGTATAAGGCTTGAGACTCTTCCGGGGCTTTTTACCTGGACTACTTTGACGATCTCCCCTATATCTATTCCCAATTCTAGAGTCTTGGTGGCGACTATAGCCGATAGCTCCCCTCTCCTGAGCTTTCTCTCAGCTTTTTCCCTCACCTCGGGAGCGACGCTGCTGTGGTGAACGAAGATGTCGCTGGCCCCGATCTCCTCGAGTGCTTGCTTCAGCTTCTCCGCCATATACCTGCTGTTCACGAAGATTATGCTAGGCTTCTCTATTTCCTCGCGGACCGTATTGGCTAGGTTTCTCCACATACCACTATCTTCGCCGACATATCTCACGCTGAGTATAGCGGTTTTCTTCCCGCCCTCATCTATAATCCTCTTGGGCCTTCTGCTGGAACCCGATAGAAGCTCTATCGCACTCCAGGGGTCCCCTATAGTGGCCGATAACCCGATCCTCTGGAGGTCTCTCCCGGCTAGCTTGGAAAGCCTTTCGAGCTGGAGAGCAAGCTGTGCTCCCCGCTTGCTGGCGGCGAACTCGTGTAGCTCGTCCACTATGACCCAGCGCAGGTTCTTGTAGTGCACGCGGAATTTCGGCGCCCAGTCAAGGTCTATTTCTAGACTCTCGGGGGTCGTGATGAGTATGTGAGGAATATGGCGGTGCCTCCTCGATCTCTCCCTAACCGATACGTCGCCGTGCTTCCTAGCTACTTCCAAGCCTAGGCGCTCTGCCCACCACTTTATCCTCTCGTAGAGGTCGTTTATGAGAGCCTTCATGGGAGTTATGTAAAGAACTGAGACAGGCTCTGCCCCCATCTCGAGCATCATAGAGAATACTGGGAGCATTGCAGCCTCGGTTTTTCCCATGCCTGTGGGAGCGATTATTAGAACGTTCTCGCCCCTCAATATGAAGGGTATAGCTCTTAGCTGAACACTCGTAAGGCTAGTCCAGCCCTTCTCCTTTAGAGCGGCTATTACTTTTGGATGCAGATTCAGCTCGCCGTCTAGCAGCTTCATGTATTCCACCGCTGAATACCTACCCGGATTTCTTGGGATAGACGCACCTGTATAGTGTAATCATATTCCGACACGCGCTCTTTATGTACCGAACGGGTCCATTTATTTGTAGTCCGTAGATAGTGGTGGGAGAGTTGCCGAGGGAATACTACGAGTGCATAGTGTGCGGGAGGAAATTTCCTAGGGGCCAGGGCATTGTCCTGGAGAAGGCAGGGTTCGAGCTAGCCTTCCATAGCAGCAGGTGCGCGTCCAAGTTCCTACGATTATTCCTAGAGAGGCTCGACGACTCCTGTGCTAGACCCGCTCTACGCGAGGTTATAGATGAGCTGAGAAAAGCTCTGGAGCAGAGAAGGGAGAAGACCAAGAAGGTGATCTAGGCTGTGCCCCGAGTAAGAATACTGCTGTACAGCGTGCTCAGGGAGATCGCAGGCCGAAGAGAAGTTGTAGCCGATGTTAGTGAAGGCTCGAGCATTGAAGAGATCCTGAGGAGCAAGCTTGACTGGGTCATCTCTGAGGCGGAGGCTAGAGGCGTCTCCGTGATTATCATGGATAACACTGGTAAGCGGCTGAACCCTAACGATAGAATCACTGGCGACATGGTTATCCACGTAATGCCTCCTATGAGTGGGGGAGGAAATGTACTCACGGGGCTGGTCGAAGAAATCAACCCGCACGATCTCATAAGTAGGATTATCAGCGAGTTCAACGTATTTGCTAGGGAAGGGGAAGCTGGAGCTATAGTATTCTTTGTAGGAGTTGTTAGGAGGATTAACAGGGGACACATCGTTAGGGAGCTTATTTATGAGGCTGCTAGGGAGCCTGCGGAGGCCAAGCTTCGCTCGATCGCGGAGGAAGCCCTATCGCAACCAGGCGTCTACGGCGTCGCAATTTATCACTACGTGGGCGTACGGCGTCCGGGTGATGCGACGATGATTATTGCCGTCGCGGGCAGGGGGAGAAATGAGACTACAGAGCTTCTCCGCAGCATAGTTGATAGGGTAAAACATGAGGTGCCAATCTGGAAGAAGGAGGTTAGAGAGGACGGCGTTGTCCACATTATAGGGGATAATAAGGAGGTTCCGGCGGGAGAAGCCTAGCACGGCCCCAAGTACTTCGATGCTATCTCGATAGCCCTTCTAACCGCGTCTTCAGCCCTAGTGGTACCTATATTAAAATTTATTATTATACCGTTTTTGGAAACCCTAATCCTATACCTAATCCTCCCATTAATCTCCACTTCCTCTATAAGCTTGACGTCGCAGCCCCCCATAGCCGGCGGCCCCCTATGAGTTACTTGGCGACCGCCCACCCTTAATAATCGGAGGGACCAACGAGGGACCTTTGCGGTGACTGCGGAGTGGATGAGTGGGTTCGACTCGCGGAGCAAGCCCCTATTATACGTGTTGAGCCTCCGGGGCCGAAGGCCAGAGAGATCCTTGAGGAGGATCGTAAATATCTCATGCAGTCCTTCGTTAGGTGGTACCCTCTTGTCGTCGACACGGCTAGAGGTGCTCTCGTGAAAGATGTGGATGGGAACGTCTATATAGACCTGAACAGTGCTCTGGCCGTTGCAAACATTGGTCATACGCATCCCCGTGTCGTCGAAGCTATTAAGAGGCAGTCCGAGAAGCTACTGCATTTTTCATTGACTGACTTCTACTATGAGGAGGCCGTGAGAGCTGCTAAGCGGCTCGTCAGCGTTTCTCCCTTCGAGGAGGGCAAGGTTTTCTTCGCTAACAGTGGCGCTGAGTCTGTTGAGGGCTCACTAAAGGTCGCGCGCGGCCATTTCCGCGGCAAACGGCCCTACATCATAGGCTTCCTAGGCGCGTTCCACGGGAGAACAATGGGCGCGCTGAGCATAACCAGCAGCAAGCCTGTTCAGAGGAAGTGGTTCTCCCCTCTAGTCCCGAATATCATACACGTGCCGTACCCGTATAGTTACAGGTGTCCCTTCCACGCTGAAACGCCGGAGGAGTGCGGAGAGGCCGTGCTATCCTATATCGAGGAGTGGATTCTAGGTAAGATCGTTGACCCCGAGGAGGTGGCGGCGTTCATATTTGAGCCGATCCAGGGAGAGGGCGGGTATATTGTGCCCCCGGACAACTTCCTGCCGGGGCTTAGGAAGCTTGCTGACAAATACGGGATACTCCTGATAGACGATGAGGTGCAAGCAGGAATAGGGAGAACCGGGCGCTGGTTCGCTGTGGAGCACTGGGGCGTAGTGCCCGACATCATCGCGACGGCGAAGGGGATCGCTGGCGGACTACCTCTAGGAGCGATCGTGGGGAAGAGCGAAGTCATGAACCTGCCCCCCGGGAGCCATGCATCAACTTTTGGAGGGAACCCAGTCAGCCTTGCAGCAATGAATGCCGTCTTCGAGGTTATAGAGAGTGAGAGAGTCCTAGATAGGGTAAGCCGCCTCGGAGAGGAAGTACTAAAATTCTTCCGGGACCTATCAGCGGAGGTCAGCCTCATCGGTGACGTTAGAGGCAAGGGCTTCATGATAGGGGTAGAGCTTGTCCGAGACCGACGCACTAAAGAGCCTGCTAAGAAGGAGCTGGCCGAGCTCATCAACAGATGCTTCAAGCGCGGCGTGCTAGTGATAGGTGCAGGGCTCAGCGTCGTGAGGATAGCTCCACCTCTAACAATAGAAGAAGAGCTGCTCTGGCGCGCCCTACGCATACTGGAGGAGGAGCTGAGAAAGCTCGACCGGGAAGTTAGAGCTTGAAGACGAAACCGCTTATCTCCTCTCTAGGCTCTCTCCTCACTACACCTTTCCTAACAAGGTCAGCCAGCACTTTCCGGAAGAGTCTCGGGTCGACCGGCCCGCCCAGGCGGGCCTCGACATCTCTGAGTATCTCGGCTGGGACTGCCTCCCCCTTAACCCGTATGATCTCAAGAATCATTTTCTCGAGGTCCTCAGAGCTAACCTTTACATAAGCCATCCCGCGACACCTCCATGAGCCATTGGGTGCGGGAGGCCCTGCCGGCGGTGATAAATCGTGGCTAGAGACCTCTTAGCTAGTGCTGTGGCCATGTTAAGCCTAGCCGTCATAATAGTGTCGGCGCTCGCAATACTCCTCAGCTTCGCCGTCTGCTGGCGGCTCGGTCCCCGGGCCTTCTACTGTATTATGGTCATCGTGTGGCTCGGCGCGGCCGCGTATTCTATCTCTAGCTACAGGGGGGTGAGGAGTGGAGAGCCTGTAGACTCTTCGAGTCCACTTCACGGCGAGGCCCTCACGAGCCATAAGGGATAGTATTCTCCCTGCCGCACGCACGTCTATTCCGAGGAGCGCGCTCAGCTCCCTAGGCCCGGCATACTCTAGGCCGAAGAGCCTTGTTAGGCTCTCGTGTAGCCTCCTAACGTCTAGGCTCACTCTCACCCTTACTGTGGCCCCCTCCAAGCCGCGCACCCCACGCTCACGAGGAGTAGCCTTTAAATGCCGGAGAGAGAGCCAGCCGGAAGTAAACCGCGGGTGCTACGAGGTGGCCAAAGGCAGGATATACACGCCATATAAGAGAGTGATCGAGACGCTTGGCCTGATACAGCTCGACGTGTACAGGGTTATCGATGAAGAGAAGAAGACGCCTAAAGACATCATCAGGATATATAGTCCCAACCCTGTGAAGGTCGTTGTCGTTGACTTAGGTGCCCCCCGGGAGGCCCTAAGCCTGAGCGAGTTCCTGGAGAGGATTGTGGCCGCGCTGGAGGAGAACAAGATTCCCGTGCCCGAGAGGATTCTCAGGAGGCTAAGGCAGGAGCTCGCCGAGAAGGAGAAACAGAAAGCGGCCGCCTAGCCACTCTTAGCAACAACTCTTAGTGCAACCCCGCCCATGGCGGACTCAACTTCACTCCTTGAGGGCATATTGGCGCTCCCCCTTCTCAAGACCTTCGCGGCTCCTGCTGACACGGCTGCTCGCAGCGCTATCTCGACACTCCCAGTCTCTAGAAGCCATGCGTTAAACGCGGCATCAAACGCGTCGCCGGCTCCTGTCACATCGATTACGTGTGGGGCTCTAAGGAGGCGCGCTTCAATAGTAGAATCGGGTGTGTGCGCCACTGCACCGCCCTCTCCACGCTTGACAACTACTACTCTCGGCCCCTCCTGGAGTAGCTCTTTGGGGCTTGCATAGCCTCCCGCGCGGGCTATAGTATTTGCCTCTCGCTCGTTCGCCATGAGGATATCAATGCATGGGAGGCTCTCTAACACGTTGTGAGGCTGCCTATAAGCCTCTCCTCCCGGGTCGTACGATGCTATGAATGAACTCTTCCACCATGGCTCGCTGCATAGCGTATTGATTATAGCGGGCCTAACGCTTGCGAAATGGTAGATGTTAGCCTCGTCTACGTATGGCACATCCCTCCCGCTTAGCTTCTCGTTAGCGCCCCTAATAGTAACCATAGTTCTGGTCCCCCTAGACGGGACTAGGAGCACGATCACGGTTCCCACAGGCTCGCTAGCCGATACCTGGACGAACTCGATCCTAACGCCCTTGCTTGCTAACTTGTCGAGGAGGCCGAGCTTGACTGCGTCGCCACCAGCTTTAGCGACAAGATAGGCTTTGTGGCCAAGCCTAGCAGTGGCTACCGAGTAGTTCGTGGCGGCGCCGCCGAGGCCTATCCAAGAGTCTCTTGCGAAGACGTGGGAATCCTCAAGAGGGTACTCGTCGAGCACCACGCTAATATCGAGGTTTAAGTTACCTACCGCTACGTGCGTATACCCGCCGCTCTTAGAGCCCAAGCCCACTCACCCTCTCGATCCATACCCGCTAGTATCCGAACGGCCTCGTTAGCCACCATGACAGCATCCCTCACCCCGGCTCCCGGCACGAACTCGTTCGTAGCCCTATTGGCTATCGCCGCGCACACGCACCCGGCCCTTGCCCCGTAGATCTGCGATACTGTGAATAGCGCGCTAGACTCCATCTCAAAGCCTAGCACGCCAAGCTCCCTCAGCAGCGGGAGCCTTCTGGCTGCTTCCGGAGTCATGAGCCCATTCAGCCCTGGCCTCGACTGGCCCAAGTAGAACGTGTCGGTACTAGCAACTATCCCCACGTGGAACCTCACGCCCAAGCTCCTCGCTGCAGCGATCAGGCTAGAGACAATGGCTGGATGGGCGATCGCAGGGTACTCCGGCGGGGCATAGTCCTTGGACGCGCCCTCGAAGCGAACAGCGCCCACGCCAATGACTAGGTCCCCAACTCTTATGTCGGATCTTATAGCGCCCATTGTCCCAACGCGTATGAAAGTGTCAGCACCGATTCGGAGCAACTCCTCTACTGCGATAAGAGTGCTTGGGGCACCTATCCCCGTACTCGTCACACTAATCGGCACACCACGATACTTACCCGTGTATGTCACGAACTCCCTATGCCTAGCGATGAGCCTCCTCTCATCCCACTCCGACGATATTATCTCCGTCCTCCCAGGATCGCCGGGAAGCAGAACGTATCGGGAAACCTCTCCGGGCGCGGCTCCAATATGGTACTGCCTACCCGACGAGTCCTCCGCTACATTCGCGCTTCTAAGCCTCTCGCCGCCCAAGACCGCTCCCATATAATCCTCTACGCTCCTAGAGGGGTCTTAAACTGGGTATGATACGCTATGGCCAAGTCTAGGAACAGGGTCGTAGGTGTAGCACTGCTCGTAGTAGGTCTTATCCTCGGAGTGGTATACCCAGCAGTACTAATATGGCTAGACGAGGAGCGCGCGCTCAGAGTGATCCTCTATACATTTATCGCTGTCAGCATACTTATTGGCGCCTTTATAGGCGCCGTCGGGCTAGTACTACTTCGAGGGTTCCGGCCGAGTGGGGCTGAAGATACTGGTTAGAGGCCGTAAGGATGCCAGCGCCGTGAAACACGCGGTCAGAGCGATACAGAAGGATCCATACATCACCGTAGAGAGCCTGGGCGGCGTCAGGGGGGACAAGCTCTGCGATCTTGCGCATGAGAGAGCTGAGCCCCTCACCATAGTTCTCCTCGACAGGAGCGCGCCACCAAACTGCGTAGTCCGTAAGCCTCTCGTTGAGACTGTTCGCTCTAGCGCTAGCAAGATTAGGAATCTGCCCCTCCAGAGCATAGTCTCCCTAATCTCTCGGGGGAGAGCGGGCCTTAGGATCCGATACTCCTGGTATAAGGGCTCTATACTTATGTCTGCCCACGTGGGGGAGCCTCTCGAGTCCCTCGAGGTAACCCCCGAGGGCGATAGTTTCCTCCTCTACAGTAGAGGAATAGAGATGGTATCGAGACTAACCGGAATACCTTCAAGAGTATCGCCTGGAGAGGTCGCGGTCCTGATAAAAGCGGGCGGCGGCTCCCACATGCTTTACGGCGGTAGAGAGCCCTCAGTCAAGATGAGGTTCGCAAGGGACTCGACTAAGCCAGTAGTAGAATATTCTAACCCGCCGATAACAGGTCTCTCCCTGGACGCTCTGCTCGAGACCAACTCAGGGGTTCTCCGCGAGCTCGAGAGGATATCCCTGGAAATGCTATCGAGAGAGGTTAGGGGCCGAGCCGTAGTGCCTCTCAGCGGGGGAAAGGATAGCTCGGCGGCGCTCATACTCGCGGTCAAGGCTCTCGGACCGGATAGGGTCACCGCGGTCTACGTGGATACGGGGATAGATTTCGACGAGAATAGGGAATACGCGGAGAGGCTCGCCTCGAGGCTCGGCGTCGAGCTTCTCACAGAGAGGGCAGACGTCGACAGAGGCCTCATCATCGAGCGCCTCCCCTTACCCACGGCCAAGAACCGGTGGTGTACTGGGAGGAAGCTGGCGGCTCTCCACAGAGCTATTAGGCGTGTCGCTTCTAGCGCGAGGATAACGATAGTTGTCGGCGATAGGGATGCAGAGTCGAGCAAGAGGAGCCTCCGCCCGCCTGTGAGGCTCGATGAGAGCCTTAACCTCCCCGTCGTGGCCCCCCTCAAGTACTGGGCTGGAGCCCACGTCGAGACCTACCTCCACTTAGAAGGGGTAGAGCCGAACCCCCTCTACCTCATGGGCTTCCTAAGGCTAGGATGCTACCTGTGCTTCGCCCTGAGGCCCAGCTGGGAGCTACAACTCCTACTACACTCCGGATATTATAAGAGAGTTTTAAGAGATAAACCCGAGCAGGCCCAACTCATAAAACGCTTCCTCGGGGCGACGCTGGGAGAGGGGTTAAGCAGTGGACGTGGAGAGAAAGCTCGAGCTAATAACTAGGAACACTGAGGAGATTGTAACGATTGAAGAGCTCAAGCAAAAACTCGAGTCTGGGGAGAAGCTGAAAGGGTACATCGGATACGAGCCTAGCGGCCCGACTCACGTGGGATGGCTCGTATGGATGTTCAAGGTTAGAGACCTTGTCGAGGCCGGGATAGATTTCACAGTTCTCGAAGCTACGTGGCACGCATACATAAACGACAAGCTTGGCGGGGATATGGAGCTGATAAGGGGTGCCACGAAGATCGTGCGCTTGACTATGGAAGCTCTCGGCATCCCAATAGAGAAGATACGCTTTGTAGACGCCGAGGATCTCGCGTCCGACAAGAGGTACTGGGAGATAGTGATTAGGGTCGCCAAGAAGAACACTCTCAACCGCGTGAAGAGGGCGCTCACAATTATGGGTAGAAAAATGGATGAGGCCGAGCTAGATAGCTCGAAGATCATCTACCCGCTGATGCAGGTCAGCGACATATTCTATCTTGACCTAGACATAGCGCTCGGCGGCCTAGACCAGAGGAAAGCTCACATGCTCGCGAGGGATACCGCTGAGAAGCTCGGGTTCAAGAAGCCGATTGCTATACATACACCAATCATATCGAGCCTACGCGGGACCGGGAGAATGGATGTCTCCGGGCTTAGCAAGGACGAGATCGCTGCCCTCTATAAAATGTCTAAGAGCGATCCCTCTAGCACAATATACCTCCACGAAGACCCCGAGGCGATAAGACGAAAAATAAGGAAGGCCTACTGTCCCGCTGGGGTCATAGAGAATAACCCCATAATAGAGATAAACAAGTACATACTCTTCGCGCAGCCAGGCTTCAAGCTGGTCGTAGAGAGACCCGAGAAATACGGGGGCACAGTGGTCTACGAGAGCATTGACGACCTCATACGCGACTTCAGAGAGAAGCGCCTGCACCCTGCGGATCTGAAGAGAGCCACCGCGGAGGCTCTCATAAAGCTACTGGCCCCCATTAGGGAGAAGCTTCTCAGCGATCCCGAAACTAGAGAGTTAATCGAGAAAATTACCGGAAGCATAACTAGATGACGCCTCTGGGGCGACACTCGCGCATATAACCTGTCTGAGCCTTACCCTATAATCTCCCCGGCCCCAGTGAGTGGGGCGGAGCTGGACTATTCCAGCCGAGTGGCTGCTGTACAGTGCGTTGCGTGGGATACGTGGAGGGGTGCAGGGATGAAAGAAAAGAGTGTTAAGTCTAGCATGAAATATCTCATAGTGGCAAGCCTTGAGGTCAATGGAAGAGTTGACGAGCACGATATTATCGGTGCAATCTTCGGTCAGACCGAGGGTCTCCTTGGGGAGGAGTTCAACCTAGAAAAGCTACAGAGCAAGGATAAGATAGGCAGGATACGCGTCGAGATAAAGAGGCAGGGCACAAAGACTGTAGGCAAGATCTACATTCCTAGTAATCTTGATAGGGTGGAGACAGCTATTCTAGCTGCAATGCTCGAGACAGTCGATAGGATAGGCCCCTTCGACGCTAGGATAAAGGTAGAGGAAATACGCGATCTCCGCCAGGAGAAGATTAAGAAAATAATTGAGAGGGCAAAGGAGCTCGTTGCAATGCTAAGGGAGCAAGAGCCGGATCTCAAAGCAATAGTTAGAGAGATCGCGGGCACAGAGGTTCCGAGGCCTTCCAAGATCAAACTAATAGAGTACGGCCCCGACAGGCTTCCGGCCTCTCCCGGCATAGAGAAGGCCGATACCATAATTGTTGTCGAGGGCCGGGCCGACGTTGTGAACCTAATGAGATACGGCTATGATAATGTTATAGCACTAGGCGGGGCTCGGGAGAAGATTCCGAAGACAATAGTTGACTTGTCGAAGAAGAAGAAGGTTATCGCCTTCGTCGATGGTGACAGGGGAGGGGAAATCATTCTCAAGACGCTACTATCCCAGGCAAAGGTTGACTACGTCGCACGCGCCCCTAAGGGTATGGAAGTCGAGCAACTAACCGGGAAGGAGATCTACGAGGCACTCTCAAACATGGAGCCTGCCGAGATAGTGAAGAAGAGACTAGGAATCCGCGGCCCCGAGGAGGTAAGGGCCGAGGAGAAGCCCGCCCCACCGCCGGAGGAAGCTAAGCCCGTAGAGGCCGCAGCCCCCGCCCAGACCGTGGCAGTAGAAGAGGCTAAGCCCGCCGAGCAGGCCGCAGCCCCAGCATCCGCTCCCGCCCCAGCAGAGGTGCCTCAGCCAGCCGCTGAAGCTGTTCAGGCTCCCAAGCCACAGGTCGAGACAGGGCTTGTAGCTCAGATACCGAAGAGCGTGCTCGACACGATAAAGGAGCTGAGGGGCACGCTGGAAGCTGTGTTCTTTGACGCCGAGTGGAAGCCTATTAAGAGGGTAAAGGTGAGGGACCTCTACGAAGAGATAAAGAAGCTAGAGCCCGGCACCGTATACGCTATCGTATTCGACGGCATCATAACTCAGAGGATAATGGATGCCGCGGCGGAGAAGGGCGTTAAGGTTCTCATAGGTAGCAGGATTGGGAGTAAGATAAAGGCGAGGCCCTCGGGAATAGTTACGCTTGCATTCTCGGATCTAGTCTAGCTCCCGAGAAAATCGAGCAGCGTCTTCCGCTTTTTCCCTGAGAGCAAATCAACCTCCTTTACTCCGAAGTATGCGAGGATCCTCATGGCCGCCGGTATTATCTGCCTTTCAATATAGTAATTCACGTCGATCTCGTCTTTCGATACCATAAAGTACGGCCTAGCCCTCCTAGAGAGGTTGCCGCTCCCCTTGACGATCACGTATCCTATTTTCATGCCGGGCTTGACCTTTATTCCGGCCTTCTCCATGAGCTTTGCCGCATAGACGTGTGGCTGCTCCGCAACATACTCATCCGGCCTCTTAGTTAGGGTCTTCCATATGATGAGTTTTCGAAGGTCGAACTCTCCTCTCTTCAGCTTCTCTATAACTTCTCTCACGTACTCGACAGCCTTGTTAACGTCTCCGGTTCGAAGTATTATCTCGGCCACCTTCAGCTGTATTTCCTTTGCCAGCTCGCTCCAGTCGCCCCTGACAGCCTCGAACCCTACTACGTCTATCTTGCCCTCCCGAGTCAGCCCTATGTACCTCTTCTTTGCTTCCGTGAAAAACACTTTTTTATATATTTTTTCTATTTTTATCTCAAACCCTAGTTCCTCCTCCACGAACCTTATGAGCTCCTCAACCTTCTCGGGATCATACTTCACGAACAGGCTATCCGTGTCGCCATAGATAACCTCGAGCCCGAGACTCCTAGCTTTCCTTATCGCCGCCATAATTATCTCTCGGCCCCATGCTGTAACGCTCTCCGCGCAGGCCCTACAATACCAGCGGGCGTGCGGCCAACCCATGTAGCCGTAGGTTGCGTTGGCTAGAACCTTCACAGCTTTCTGCCTCTCGTCGAGGAGGCGATAGTACGGGTGGTCCTCCGGGTATTTCTTCATCTCCTCCTTTATACGTTTCCTGATGTCTAGGAACTTCTTTATAGTGAGCTTGAAGAAGCCGTCCGGCCTCTTACGGAACCTGTGCCCCACGACAGGCGCTATGTAAACCTCGTCGTCAGGCACGTCCTCGCCAGGTAAAACTAGAGTGTCAGGGCCTACGTTGTACTTCACCATTATATTGGGGTACATGCTAGCGAAGTCTAAGACAGCTATATCTTCGTGGACACCCTTTTTCGGCTTCAGAACTATAGCGCCGGTATAGGACTCCTCCCCCCTCTCCACTCGGTTAGGAGCCAGCTCGTCCCTCTTGAAGGCCTCCCTTATCAGCCTCCACTCCAGCCGGAAGCCTACGCTTGCCGCCATTACTTGGTCCATCGGGAGCCCGCTGACCTGGCTCATCTGGGCCCCGAAGGGCAGGAACTTCCCTGCTAAGCCATATGTGGCTGCGACGTCGTCTCTAGCGTATTGCAGGAGAATAGGCCTCTTCTCCGGGTCGTCCCAGTACTCGGGGATCTCCCACCATTCCAAGAGAACCCTCTTGTCTTTGGGCATTACGTTGAGATAATCCGCCACCTCCTCGAGAGTTTTGACCTTGATCTCATGGATCTCCTTCGCGAAATCGTAGAGATCTACGTTGAGCCTACCCGGAACACTCACGTGGCCGTAAACACTGGTCTGCGGCACCCCTCCCTTTTTCCTCCCCACATCTAGCGCTATACCCAAGACCTTGCTCCTATCGACTAGATAGGGCCAGTCGAAGCTGTTCTGGTTGTAACCAACGATAATGTCGGGATCGTACTCTCGTATAGCTTTAACGAAGCCGAGTATAACGTCAGTATCTATCTTGCCCTCCATGACGAGGAGCTGGGGCTCTGGGTTCTGATCGGTGGAGTAGCCAATTATTATCACTGGATCCTTCCTTGGGTCAGGGCTTCCCTGCTTAGTGTAAACCTCTATGTCAAAGGCCATTAGGCGGAGACCCTCCAGCGGGTCCTTATCTGCATACTCCGGGAGCTCCTCGATAGGGGCGCCGTGGGCCTCATAGACCGCGTCTACTCTATACGGGCCCGTGCCACTCCGCTTACGGGCATCCACTCTATACCATCTCATCGGGTAGATGTTGTTATCTATGAGGAATCGCATGCTGAACCTAATGTCGGCCTCGAGGACCTCCCTCACCGAGTCTAGGCGGAGGAACGCCTCCCTATACTCCCTTACCTTAGCAGGGATCCTAGTGGTTATCCGAGCAGCAACAAGGGGGCGGCCAATGAGCTTTTTCCGGACCTCCTCGACCCTCATAATGGGGCTTCCGGGCCTGGAGAGGCGGACCGCGTCTCTCCTGATATCCTCAACTGTGTATCCCTCCTCTGGAACAGCGTAGAAGTACGGATAGAAACCCCTATAGCGGAGCACAATCCTCTTACCGTCCTCAGTTCTACCCCACATGATTAGCACTGGCTCGCTGGCTTCGACCTCATAAGTAATGTCAAGCAGCTGGAACACCACACTATCCGTCAATGAGCGTGCACCCCCAGGATATTTCGCGGCGCTCTACCATAGACCATGTCCCGCTTCGGCGGCTATATACCGTAGCGACAACAATCCTCTCTACGGTGTCCGCCGCCAATGACAGCGCCTGGTGCTCTCATCGCTTTCGAGGGAGTAGACGCCAGCGGCCTCACAACTCACTCCCGCAGAGCCGTGAGTATGCTCAGCAACGCCGGCCTCCCCAGCGTCTACACTAAGGAGCCCACCACGGGGCCTATAGGGCGGGTCATACGGGAAATGCTGGCTTGGAACCATGAGAACCACGACCTCCTCGCTCTACTGTTCGCCGCGGACAGGGTATGGCATTACCGGCTGGATCCCGGCCTCCCCGGCGGCGGCATTAGGGGGGCTATAATGGAGGGCTACATAGTTGTGTCGGACCGCTACAAGTACTCAAGTATGGCCTACCAGGGATCATACATTGGTGTGGACCTAGTCGATAAGATGAACGCTTGCGCTCCAGAGGCCGATATCATGGTATTCATAGACCTCCCAGTAGAGATAATCCTTAGGAGGCTCTCGACTAGGGGGAGAAGGGAGCTCTACGAGGAGGAGCAGAGAATCAGGCGTATAAAGAGGACATTTGAAAGCGTTATTGAGATCGCTAGGAATAGGGGGGTGCGGGTCCTCCGCGTTAACACTGCCCCGAAAAACAGTGAAATGAGTATCGAGGAGGCGTCGAAGATTATAGTTGATAATCTCTTGAAAGAGCTTAACAGTGTCCTAGCTTCCTCAGGACGCCTCTCTCTTCAACCTCTAGACAATCGTTGTCCCGTATAGCTTCGAACACCTCCCTAGGGAGTCCCTCGTATAGGGGGATCCCGGCTATTATCGCGCCTGTGATCACTATAGGCTCGCTCTTCGTCATGACTATCGCTGCGGGCTCATTACCGTAGTACTTGAGCGCGTATATTATGTAGCTGCCAACAGTGCTGCCCCTGGACCTCCCAATCACGAGGATCCTCCCTCGGATGGGCCTCCCATCGGCTACAAGGACCCCTCGAACGGGGTCTACCTCCCCGTAGAAGCTGAGGCTCTCCACTTTGAGGGCGGGCCCCCTAGCGTTGCCAGGCACTATGGGGCGTAGATTAGCAAGAATCATCTTGCTCCACCCGCTATCTCTAGGAGCTTGCTTAGTGGTGCCAGGCCTACGCTCTCGTACCTCTTGCTCAGGTAGAAGTATGCCTTGTAGCTGTTTGTCGCTATGCGCATGCTCTTAGCCCTGCTCACTATGAGGCAGGTGCTCCTCAGGAATAGGACACCCTTACTCCGCAGCCTCTCGATGAGGCCGAGTGACTTGGCCCTCGCGTAAACGTCTCTGCTCAGAGTGACTAGAACCGGGATTCTGGCCTTTCCGAGTCTCGCGTTTATGAGAGCTAGCTCTTCTAGACTAGCGTGCGGGCACCCGACGAACACTAGATCCACGCCCTCGTCCGGCTCGAGCTCCGCTAGCCTGCGCTTGAGCGCGCCCTCGGGAACCACCTCAAACTTCTCCGGCTCGGGCGGCTTGGGTAGGGGAGTCACGCCGGGGATTACCGCCATCCCTATGCTTCCCGCTGCTCCGAGGGCTGCGGCGAACTCTCTCACCTCGTAATCCCTCGGGGGCCTGGGAACCTCTATCATTGGCGGTTTCTCGCTCTCATGGTTCTCCGCTAGGTACTCTGCCAGGACGCCGAGGACAGCCTCGTCATAGCTAGTGCCAATCTTGTAGGCATGACTAGGCATCCTGTTCTCGTCGACCTGCAGTCCGTAGAGATAAGTTCTTCCCGTGATAGCCGCCATTAGGGCTAGCGGTCCGCCCTCTCTGTTAGTCTTTAGCCCGAGGACCGTGTTGGCATATGCGACCGCGCTGCTCTCCCCCCAGGCTACCCGGTCCCCAACGCTAAGACTGTATTTCTCGAAAGCCTCAGTATAGTAGGGGGTGCACGTTAGGAGCAAGTCTGCCCCCATCCTCTTGAGGGCCTTAAGAATCCTCTGCTGCCCCCTGATAAACTCTCTCGATACGACAAGTATCCCGGCGCCATCCGGATCCTCGGGATCGTAGCCTATGGGGTTCACGCTTGTGGGCACTCGGAATCGTGCTCCCGAGCTGGCAAAGCTCTCGAGCAGGACAGCGCCAGCCTCTCCTATGGTGCCATAGGAGACCCCGGAGACGTGGGCGTGCTTTATGGGGACTAGCCTGGGCGCGCCCAGAGACTCTGCAACCCTAACTATGACCTCCATGGCCCTCGCGACAGCCTCGCCGTGAGCGCCGTACAGCATCTCCTCCTCTTCACGCGTGAGCTCTACCACGCCTCAGCCCCTCGGTATTGTCGCGCGCTCGAACTTCGAGCGGTCCCCCTTTATTGTAGCGTCTATCCCCATCTTGGCAACCATGCCTTCCCGCCCGCTCGGGTCGAGGGTAGAACCTCTCGCTTCCTTCACGATCACAAGATCCCGGTCCGCCTGGAACCTTGTTGCGATGGCCCACTCTACCTCCCTCGGACTGTCCGGATCGATATCTCCGTCCACGACTATCACATGCTTAAGGCTTGGGTGGGCTGAGAATGCGGCCATTATCGCGTTCTTGCCGTCGCCAGGGTGGTTCTTATCTATGCTAACGACAGCGTGGAGCCACCCGCCCCCGCCAGGCGTAAGCCTTACCTTGTAGACCCTGGGGACCACTCTCGATACTGCCTCCCAAATCGATATCTCGCGTGGGAACCCCATGAGCATGACATGCTCCATCCCGCCGCTGAGTATCACGTGGGACGGGATATCCCTACTAATGTACACCTCATCGACCCGGAGAACCGGCTGCCTCCTCACCTTATCGTAGAGCAGGAGTATGTCTGCGAATGGACCCTCCTCCCTGGTCTCGCTAGTTAGGCGCCCCTCTATGATAGCTCCAGCAACCGGTATGGGGTTCCCATGGACGGGGCTCTCGACCAGCGCGTCACCTAGTATTCTAGCCGCGATCGCGAGCTCGAAAACTCCTCTAGGGGGGCTGAATGCCGACGCGATCATGTAGGCCGGGTGTACTCCTAGCACTATCGTTACTGGCAGGTCCTCCCCCCTCATGACGGCCTCGCGATACATAGTGTAGAGGTGGCGGGGCACGAGCCTAACGACTCCCTCCCTCTCCCCCGTCACCATGACGCGATGAATACTAGCATTACAGGAGCCATTATAGCATGCCACGAACAGTGATGCTGTGAGGTAGAGACCACCGTCTCTCTCGTAGAACTTGGCAGCTGGGAGCGATAGAAGGCCCTTGGGGGCCCTGCTATAGTTGCCGGGGAACCCCTCGACCCTCGGCTCATCCCCGCTAAGGCCGGATAAGACTCGCCTATACGCTTCCTCGTCGCTCCCGACGCCGAGGGCCTCGTAGAGCTTCCTCCTAGTGTCGACTAGGTTGCCGACAGCGTCAGTGTCTGATCCCGCCACTCTGAAGAGTACAGGAGGTCCCCCCTCCTTCTCGAGTAGGAGCCTTGCCGGCGCGTACTCTCTTGGTAGTGGCTCGCCTCTGAGGTCCTCGTATCCGGTCCGCTCCAGGAAGTTCCAGAGGCTTCTAGGCAAGCCGTCTAGCACCTCTGAGTGCAATGGTGAGGCTGGCAAGCAAATCTTTATCTCTAAGCACCGACTCGAGAGGCCCGCGCGAGGGGTTCGAGGTCGAGCCATTCTCTGGCACTATAGCATATACGATATCCTCTGACTCCAGCGATTCCACGGCCCGAAGCATGCCCTCGCCGTCGCCCACAAGGACCTCGACACCACTATTCGGTATGCGGTCCGCCAGGCTCCTCACAGCGGGGCCGATACCCTCGCAATCCACCTTCCTAGCGACCACGACATACGGACCGCCAATCACCACTAGCCCGCACTTCCTCCCAGGATCAACTCCTATTGTCAACCGCCCGAGGCTACGCCTCGGATAGGACAATGCGAGGGCCAGGCCCGCTAAGGGGTCCCTATGCGCTACAGCCGGGATGCCTAGGCGCCTAAGCATTGGCTCGTAAAACCTGTGCTCGGGGCTACCCTTCTCGGGCAGAACAGCGACGTCGCCTCTGGGCAGCGACCCTGGCTGAGGTATGAGGAGGCGGACCCCCTGCGCCCGGAGCAGGGCACCCTTCTCCCAGGCGAGCCTCATGCCCGGCCCGTCTCCCCTCAGCCAGAGCACTACCCTGCGCGTAGCCGATCACCATCCATTTAATCTTAGAATCTCCGGCGTCGGTCTTACAGCTAGGAGATAAGCCCCATAAAGATTTGCGTCCTCGCGGAGGGGATGCAGGAGTATGCGGGGGACCCTGCCCTGGAAGGAGTACTCCCGAACAAGCCTCCCAATGCTGGGGCCGATGAGGCCCGCCTCTACTAGCCCGCCGCCGAGAAGAATTATCTCGGGGTCGTAGCACGCCACTAGACTAGCGATGCCCGCCGCTACGACGCGGGGATCACCCTCCCGGCCCTGGAGAGCTCTACCGCTGTAGAGGGCTTCCCAGTGACCTCGGCCGCCGCAACCGCAGATGGAGCCGGAGCGGTAGTCAAGCACGATGTGGCCGGCCTCATGGCTGTCCCCCCTCCTACCCAGCAGGAGTCTGCCGGAGACCACGACTCCCACGCCAACCCCGGTCCCAAGAGCAATGTAGACTAGGTCCTTAGACCCTGTAATCTGCGAGCCGCTCCACGCTCCGGCGACAGCGTCGTTAACGAGCGTGACGGGCACTCCAAGCATATCCTCTAGGGGGCCACGGACCGGTATTCGCTCTGCAGGATGGTTCGGCGGGTTAACAACGCTCCCATCACTATAGTCTATGGGGCCGAAGATCGCGACGCCCACGGAGCGTGGCCGGGCCCCAGCTCTTTCCAGGAGAGTCTTCGCTATGTCGACTAGAGCATTACTCACCGCCTCACCATCGGAAATCCTGGGGGTCGGGCTCCTCAGCTTGAAGAGGATTCTGCCGCCGCTGAAGATCGCCCCTCTAATCCACGTAGCACCTACATCAAAAGCTACCACAACATCCTGCATCCCTTACCCCCTAGAGCCCCTTACAATAAGTCTCGAACCGCACCGTTAAACTATAACCGCGAACACGATTCCATACGGGCGATCACGATGAGCGAGCCCGTCATAAGAGGTAGGGATAAGCCCCTCCACATCGGACTAGACCAGCCTCTCCCGAAAACCGCGTTCATAATGGGGGACCCTGCTAGGGTAGAGATGCTCCTAGAGTATGCGGGAGGTGGCAGGGTACTCTCGAGGAAGCGGGGCTATGTCATAGGGCTTGTCGAGAACAGCAGTGGCAGTGCCGTGCTGGCTAGCCACGGAATTGGAGGGCCAAGCATGCTCATACTTGTGGAGGAGCTGAGCATGCTCGGGACTAGGAGGTTCATCCGCCTAGGAACCACCGGGGCGTTCGCGGGGAACGTGGGAATCGGCGACATTCTAGTCGCCGGGAGCGCCTGCATGATACCAGGGACTTGCGGACTAAGTCTTTACCACGATAAGGTGCCTCCCCCGCTTGCCGCCGATCCCCGCCTGGCGGAGAAGGCTCTCAGGCTCCTAGCAAGCGCAGGATTAGAGCCGAAGCTCGCCAGAGTGTTCTGCAGTGACAGCTTCTACGCGGAGTCGTGGAGAGTGTTCAAGCAGGTAGCCGCTGCCGGGTGCCATTCCGTCGATATGGAGACAGCTAGCCTCTACGGGATAAGCGCTATCCGCGGCCTAGAGAGCTTGTCCGTGCTCGTGGTGAGCAACATCATACGTGGGCAGAGCGAGGAGGTGTGGAGCAGCGAACCTATGAGTGAAAGGTTCAAGAGGGTCTTCCGGGCGCTGCTTCCCCTAGCCTTCGACTAGGACTATGCTATCCTTGTGCTGGAGCTGCCTCGTGCTTAGGAGAAGCTTTCTACCTCCACCTGCCTCCACCCCCAGGAGGCCTCCCCAGTAGAACTTGACCTTGAACGAGCCTATTCCGTCCAGCCTCCTAACAATCCTGTAACCGTCGAACCCGCTAGGCGGGACCACGCGAACTATGGGCCCGCTCCAGCTCACACCCAAAATCCTAGCAGCCTGCTCCGCCCAGTAAGCTAGGCGCGCTACGCTCTCTCCTATCGGCCGCCTAGCAGCCTGGACACTCCTCCTATGCGCCTCCTGCGCGAGCCCCCGGGAGGACAGCGTCATCTCCATCTTCCTAGCTTTATACGCCGAGTCAGTTGTGGCTAGGATGGTTGCAGTGATATGCGCCTGCTCCGCTAGCCTCTCAAAGACCCGGAACCTCCTCGTAACGCCCACCTTAGGCTTCCTGCCTCCGAAGTCCGTCATATAGACGACGTACTCGGCCCGAATCTTAGAGTCGAGCATCCGACATGCTCCCAGTCCTCTCTCGCCGCGGAGCGTCAGGCAGAGCTCGTAGAGAGCCCGGTCCGTCCGCTTATGCTCCCTACAATATCCCTCGGCCGGAAGGTTACAGTATATCCTTTCCAAGGGATTATCTGGCCTATCCAGAGGGCCTGAGTGCCACCTACAATACTCCACCCAGGGCTCAGGGGCTAGCCTGAAAACAGCGTTCTCCGGGGCCTCCTGCAGCTCGACCATGGCAGGGTCTTGAAGCAGGATTTTCGCCCAGGATATGCTATACTCTTTCACCCGATACTCGCTGCCGAGAAGACCAGCCGACACCCTTCTCTCCTCTACCGGCTCGACCCTCTTCCAAACTAAGCGGAGGATCACGCGCGGAGACACCCCGAGAGGGCGTACGTGTCGGAGGCCTCGCCGTAATATAAAGAGGAGCTGGGAACCCTGTGCTAATGGGGGCCTGCTCTTGAAGGGTACACGCGATACTTGCCCGCTCTGCGGGCGCACGTTCGAGGTTCTAACTACGAAGGATGGGAAGAGAATAATTATTCGGGGAATGTGTAGTTGGGATAAGGACAAGGTTATTCGTTTCTACGAGAAGCTTAGCTTAGAAACTATCTATACGAGATTTTTCAGTATCATACGGTATTTCGAGCCCTATGTTAACAAGTTGATTAAGGAGGGCGCTTTTGTTATTGTTGCGGAGGACGCCGATACCGGCGAGATCGTGGGGATAGCGGAGGCAATACCCCAGGGCGAGGTGGCAGAGGGCGGCATAGTTGTTCTCGAGGAGTATCAGGGGAAGGGGATAGGCATGGCCATGGCGAGAGCCCTCAACAGGGTCCTGTACGAGAGGGGCATAAAGAAAGTTGTGGGCTACATACTTCCGGATAATATCAAAGCCTTCCGCCTCGTTAAACGGCTAGGAGGGAGACTAGCAAGGTACTACGAGTCAATGATTCTGGCCGAAGTCCCTGTTAGGCCCCCGGAGGAGGCCTCGTAGTTCGCCAAGCGTCAGCTTGGCCCTTGCAACTACGTTCTGCGGATGAATACTCTCGTAGCTCTCGACCTCCGCGCTAATAATGGTATCGTCACCGTATCCCAGGCTTTCGAGAACCACCGCAGCCTGCACGAGAGCATCCCGCACCACGTCTTCGGCCAGCTTAGGGTTTTCATGTGCCCTTAGAACGAGCATAGCCTCGTCGCTCCTGCGAAGGACGCTCCTAGCTGGGGCAGAGAACGCCCTGAAAGCTGCCTGGGCTAGGCGCTCGATCCTGACCAGGGGGCCTGGCGATACGGTGACGGTCAGGGTTAGCCGCGCCTTCTGGCTGTGAGTTGGGCCCGCGCGGAGGTTGTGGCCGAGCATCTCCCTCAGCGTCTGCTGAGCGCTCGGGCATGCAGTCATCCCGTATACGCTGACCTGCACTGTCCAGAGCTCTCTTCCCCCGGCTTTCTCGACTCGTACGCGAACGTCCACGGGCTCCTCCCCAGGAGGCCCCTGGATGCCTGGATCTACGAAGTAGCTGGTGCTGGCTTCTACGACAGCCTTCGTAGCATAGGGATGCTTTTCTATGAGTCTCGAGGCTATCTTGCTCAGGAATGATTCTATGCTCTCGTCGCCCTCGGCTTCCCCTACTGCCTCGAGTATAGCATAGTAGTTGCGCGAGAGATGTGCCCCTCTCTGAGTTGGGGGGAGCCCCACGCAGACATCTATGCTCGCGACGAGGGTAATCCCCCCACCGCCGCGGACCAGTATACGCTTCCTTATCCCGCGGAATCCCACGCACTCTAGGGGTATCCCCACTCTCGGCTTCTCGTCTTGGACTTCCAAGCAAGCAACACCCCCAGCCTGACCTCGGCGAGAGCCACCGGGTACTCTATGCCTAGTCTCTCCAGCACTTCCGGGCTGACCTCGCCCACATAGCCCAGGTACTCGCCCCCGAGATACAGGGACGCGCATCTCCCTTCTATCATGTATGGCAGGGCGCACCCAGCACGCGCTAACGGCTGGGCTCCTAGGGCCCGGAGAGCAGCGTATAGGGGGGCCTGCAGCATCTCTATGCTAACCTCGGAGTCCATCAGCATCATCCCGAGTCTCTCCTCCTCACGTATGGTCCCGCTCTCCTCGGTTACAACCGACCCTATCTCGAAGACTTTGACAGGCTTCTCAGCATGCTGATTTTCCCTAGCAACCGCTATGAGGCCCGGCGCTAGGCTCGGCCTGAGCACGCTGTACTCGAGCTGAACAGGGTTCTCGACTCTCACCCCACTAATGCCGAGAGCCTCCAGCAGTCTCGGACTAGTCAGCGTCAGACTCGCCACCTCAGTAAAACCAAGCCCTATGGATAGTCTACGGACCGCCCTGGAGAGCAGCGTGGAATCGAGCAAGGAGCCCCTCATGACCGGCCTCTCATATAGAGGGCCTAGAGAGTCGTATCCTACAGCCATCGCAATATCTTCGACCAGATCGATCTCTCCTATAACGTCTGCTCTGAAGGGCGGCACATCCACGACCAGCCGGTGCCCCCTAATCTCGGAGGCCCTATGCCTCATGTACTCGAGAAGTCTCGCCGCCTCTGAAGGGGTGACCTCGTAGCCTAGGATCCTGCTGATACTGTCCTGGCTAATCTCAACCCTCTTCCATTCTAGAAGGGGCGTCTCACCCTTCATGTATGGCGCGTCAACCTCTACCGTACCAATGATTGCGCCCCTCTCAGAAAGGTTTGATACTATAATGTCTAGCACCTTCTTCACGGTGTTAAAGTCGGTGCCTGTTACGTCTATGAAGAGGTTCCTAGTTCTGGGGCCCAGCCTTGTAATCTCCGAGTTTATTACGGGGGGCATAGCTATGATCTCGCTCCCCGCGACAAGGAAGGGATGCTCCCCACCTCTAAGGGATATGCGCCCGTATATTCTCCCCTGCTCCGTCTCTTCGAGCACCCTAGCCGCGCTTATCGGCTCGGCGCTCCCTAGTGGTACGAACTTTGTGGTTTCCACGGGCATACTAGTATACTTGATAATCCTGGAGGGAAGCTTGTCTAGGTCGTGGAAGCCTATTGCCGCCTTCCTCCGCCTCCTCCCTATGGTGTCGTGCAGCTTCTCCTGAAACTGTATGAGTTGCCGTAGGTCGTCTTCACCACTTATGTTAACATTCCATACAACGGCCGCCACGACATAGGGTCTAGAGGGCACGTTATCCACGATAAGCTTCAGGCCGGAGGGCCTCGTCTCTGGCTGCTGCCACGAGCGTTCCAGCCTCGTAATGCCCCGGACCGCCCTAGCTATGCCCTCAAGGGAGTACATGTCGGGGCGGTCCGGGTTCACTTCGACCTCGATCTCGCCAGTATCGAGTATGTCGGTCTCACACTTAAGCCTGAACAGAGCGTCTCTAATCTCCTCAACACTACTCATGCCGGTGGCCTTGAGAAGCATCTCAACGGGGAAGCGCAGGACAGGCACGCGGCTTCACCTCCAGTCGATCACCCTCCTACGAAGAACATCGAGCCTCCTAGTGTAGAGGGTCCTTATGTCTCTGAAACCGTAGTACACGGCCGCTAGCCTCTCAACACCGAAACCCCACGCACCAACGGGGTAGTCGACGCCAGCCATCTCGAGCACCTCGGGCCTCATCATTCCCGCCCCGAACAGCTCTAGCCAGCGGCCGCCTGGGAGGCGGACATATCCCTCAACGCTGGGCTCCGTGAATGGGAAGTAGGCCGGCTTGAACTTGACTTCCAAGCCAAGCCTGGCGGAGATCTCCTTGAGGACTCCTAGGAGTTCCCTAAACGTGTAGCCGTAATCCCCGTCGAGCCCGTCTAGCTGGTGGAACTCTGGGAGGTGGGTAGCATCTACCACATCGCTCCTAAACACCCTCCCCACAGTGAAGACTCTCAGCGGGGCCCTGGGTCTCCCCGCTAGGACTCGCGCGCTGACAGCAGTTGTCTGGCTGCGGAGGACTAGGCGGAGCGCCTGGTCCTGCCTCCACTTGTAGCCCCAGCCCTCACTATGGACTCGGGCCACCCTCTCCAGGAGGGAGGGCTCGGGCTTCTCCTCCACACTATAGCCCTGGCCTACGCGTAGCGTGTCGTGTATCTCTCTCGCTGGGTGATCCTGCGGCTGGAATAGTAGGTCGAAGTTGTATAGTTCGAGCTCAACCATAGGTCCGGAGACCTCTCGGAAGCCCATCTCCTTCATTATATCTCTGAGCATCTCTATGAAATCCGTCAAGTAATGGGTCATCGCGGGATACACTCTAGGAGGCTCGGCCTCAACATTGTACCTTCTAAGCGCGTACATTCTCCACGAGCCGGTCCGCAGCATCTCATGCGTTAGCCTCGAAGCCTCTACAGCCACTGTTTCCAAGAGTTGCTCCGGCGGGGCTACAAGCTTGAAGGTTTTCCTCTTCGATACGACTACCCTAGCTAGCCCTCTCTTGATCAAGTCTTCCGGGACCTCTTCCAGAGCGCCCTGCCCCGCCTGTTCGAGCAGCTCCTTGAGCACGGAAACCCTTCTCATCGCCTCTTCTGGAGGCACAGCAAGCTCGACGAAGCCCTGGGATACACGAGCTAAGCCGCTGCGGACCGCTATACCTATAGCGACGCCTGCCTCGCCGCCCAGAGCCTTCTTGACCTCCTCGACACTCGCCCGCCCATCCCGCTCGAGGAGCAGCCTAACGAGTTTCTCTTCGGGGAGCCCCTCCTCGAGAGCCTTCCTCCCACGAGGCGTAAGCTCGATTCTACGATCCACAGCCTCGAAGACCCGAGCCAGCCCCTTATCGGCTAGGAGCGCTAAGAGGCTCTCTAACGTGCTCTTGGGCAAGCCTGTGGCGCTAGAAGCCTCTTCTAGACTAGCCTCGGCGAGACCCGCCTTAGCGAGGCGAAGTAGTAGCTCGTACTCTCCCTTGCTTACTGGCACCTTAGGTTTACTCATCCTCGGGAGCCCCTCCCTATCGCCTCCAGGAGGCGTGCAGCGAATTAACCCTTGCCTGCAGCCACTCAGTAATTATATATACTGGTAGTCAGTATCATTGATTAATGGATATCGTTTACAACCAAGCTATCACGAGGTGTTATCGAATGTCCGATAAGAGTGAATTTATAAGTATATTTCTTATAATTCTCGGTGTTATCCTACTAGTAGTTGTGTTCGTTCAGGGATACAACGCTTACAAGACGTACAGTCTAGAGATTAAGGCTCCACAGGGCGATACCGCGACTATACTGGGAATAAGCGTCCAAGTGCTGATTAACCTTCTGGTCAAGATAGCATTCCTAGGAATTGCGCTGGCAGCAGGATCAGTCATACTAGGTAAAGGGGTCGACCTCCTCAAGAAGTGCCCACCCGCGGAGAAGAGCGGTGAGTGATTTGTTAGGCTGCGGGGGAGGCGTGTTTGAGGGGCCTATCGCTCTTGATATTTGTTGCTGGCCTACTGCTCATGGCAGCCGCGTCAGCGCCTCTAATAGAGTTTTATGAGACAGCGGATAACATCGTCTTACAATCTAACGTAAAAGGAAACATCTTGACTATAACTATAAAATATAATGATAGTGTTAGGATGACCGATTATCGGTTAGCAATCTATTACGGGAAGAAACTCCTGAACGAGACTAGCGGGGACGTGTTAATGCCGGGATCCAAAGCTAATGTTAGCATTAATCTCGACGATGTTCCGGATGTTGAGAAAATTGAGATAGTCTTCCAGGGCAAAATAGACGGACTCTACTATGTTAGCCTTCGTCTGCACAGGTGATTGCGATGGCGAGGAGTATCTCATGGTACGTTAAGGAGGCTCTGAAGGGCGTTCTAGACGCCGCGTTACTAGTAATCCTCTACCTCGAGATTTTCCCGCTATTAATGGAGAGGCTATACGAGAGCATGGGATACTCAGCGCCCAACTACGTGTCTTCTGTATACCTAACGGTGCTAGTCGGTATATCGATTCTGACTATCTCAGCCCGGCTACTCAGAGATACATTCCTCGAGCCTGTTCTCCGGGCTAGCGCTAATCTCATGGGCATACTGTATGTGCTCTCCTACCTGGGAACGGACACTCTAGTGGAGGTGAACAACATCCCGGCCGGCGACTATATGCTTGATATAAAGTTCGATCTAGGCCCGCTACTGCTTATATTCTTCGGCTTCTTCGTCGCTCCCGGAGTGATAATGCCTTTCATCTCATACTATGTGAGGGAGAGGGATTGACTTATTCGTGCGTAAAAATGGCTATGACACTGTCGCTAACGCTGTCGATCCGGACAAAGCCGAACCTAACGAACTGCAGCCTACTATCAACCCCGTACTCCCGCAGCGCCGCCTCGGCATAGCCACCCACTTTTTTGAGTTCGAGGCCCTCGGGGACTAGGACCTCAGTCCTGACAGCATCCCTGGCGGGGGCGAACTGTATTATCGGTAGCTTCCTGGCTCTAGCATACTCTAAGCTTTCGTTCACGAACACAAGCTTATCGTTCTCCACGCGGAAGTTACCCATACCCATAAGTCGGACCTCTCCCCGCTCAGCATCGCTCTTCGTGATATACACCTTATCGCCTGGGCACAGTCTGATCCTCCTCTTCCTCTCCGGCCTATCGGGATGGTACGGTATTTCGCCTTCTATGCAAGAAGGCGATTCTACCCTCAGCAGGACGGGCTCGCTAACGAACATTATCCTGTCTGCTATAGGGTCGAGAAGCTTCCTGTTGACTGCTGCTAAGTTCGACCAGCTTATCTTAGCGTCTCCCGGCTTTATGCCGACGCTGATTATCACTTCTCTTATCGCTTCCGGCAGTATCCCCCTCCTACGTAAGCCTGCTATAGTCCCGAACCTCGGGTCATCGTATCCTAGGAAGCGTCCCGGGTTCTCCTCGATAAGCCTCCTTATGTAGCTCTTGCTCATGATGAAGCCTTCCAGCTTGAGCCTGCCGAAGTGGATGAATGTCGGCGGCTCCCACCCCATGCATCTGTATACGTAGAGCTGTTTCTCGGTGTTCACTTGGTGCTCCTTGCCTCTCAAGACATGCGTGACACCCATTAAGTGGTCGTCCACGCTGACCGCGAAGTTATAGGTCGGCCAGACCCAGTACTTAGAGCCGACTATGGGGTGAGGATGCTTCTCCGTATCTATTATTCTCATGGCGACCCAGTCCCTAACGCTAGGGTTGGGGTGCCTCGGATCCGTTTTCATCCTTAGAACAGCTTCGCCCTCACCGTACTCCCTGTTAATCATTTTTTCGAACTGCTCTAGCTGCCACTCGACAGGCTTATCCCGCGTCTCGCAGTACTTGCCCGCTCTCAGAAGCTCCCTGCTCTTCTCCCCGCATAAATCTACGTATGCGCACCCCCTGCGTATGATCTCGCGCGCTATATCGTAGTATATCGGCATCCTAAGGCTCTGAATGTGCTCCTCGTGCCAGACGACGCCTAGCCATTTCAAGTCTTCTTTTATGAGATCGTAGGCCTCCTTCATGGGTTTCTTAGTCCTGGGGTCCGTGTCCTCGAATCGGAGAATCATCTTGCCGCGATACATCTTCGCGTACTCATCGCTTAGTATTGCAGGTCTAGCGTTGCCGAGGTGAATAACGAAGTCTGGATTAGGAGCGAACCTCGTGACTACCTGGCCTGGCCTCGCGTTGGGTAGTGGTGGGAGGCCCTTCTTCTCCTCTTTCTTAGGCTTCTCCTGGAGTAGCCACGCGTACTCCTCCTCAAGGATTCTCCTCTGCTCGTCCAGGCTGAGCTTGTTGACTTCCGAAACTATCTCCGAGGCCAGCTTAGCTATCTCCCTGGCCTTGGGCTTGAGGTCCGGCCGGTCCGCTAGGACCTTTCCCACGACGCTCCCAACTTTTGCTTTGCCGCCGTGGAGAACCGCGTCCTTGAGGGCGTAGCCTCGTATTAGCTTCCTTAGCTCCTCGACCTCTTGGGACATCCCTCTTCAACCCCCGCCTCTACTTTTCGCGCTCGACAACGAACCTAGCTAGCTCCTTGAGAGCTTCCGCTGCCTCTTCGTCCTCTACCTCCCTTATCTCGTCTATTATCTGAATAGCTTCGTCGGCGAATCTTCTCGCGAGATCCTCCGCATAGCTTAGGGCTCCTGTCTCCCGTATCACGTTGGCTACTTTCTCGAGCTCCTCTGGATCGCCGGTAAGCTTTCTCTCGAGCACTCGCCTAATAAGCTCCTTAGCCTCACCCTCAGCATGTCGGTAGGCGTATAGGACTAGCAGGGTCTTCTTACCTCTGATAAGATCGTTGTAGCGCGGTTTCCCTGTCTTGCGGGGGTCGCCGAAGACTCCGAGGATATCGTCTCTTATCTGAAACGCGAGGCCAACGTATTTCCCGTATGTGCCCATTGCCTCGAGGATCGGCATCCAGCCCTGATCGAGCTCCTCTGCTGCCGCTACAACGCCTAGCTTCGCGGAGGCTTCGAGGAGGGCTCCCGTCTTGAGATATATCATCTTGAGGTAATCATGGTAGTCGACAACCGTCTTCTCCTCAAACATCATATCCATCGCCTGGCCCTCGCTTACGCGGACCGCCGCCTCGGTTAGGATGTTGAACGCCCAAGCTAGGTTAGTGGGCTTCTCGCCGAGGTTCCTAGCGTGGCTTATGGCGCGGTAGCTTAGAGCGTATGCCAGGTCTCCGGCGAGTATTGCGAACGCCTCTCCGTAGACTTTGTGTGTTGTGGGCACGCCTCTGCGGAAGTCGTCCTTATCCATTATGTCGTCATGTATGAGCGTGAAGTTGTGAAATAGCTCCACGGCCGCAGCGTAGGGGAGGGCGTACATCTCTCCCTCGCTCCCCGCAAGCATCCTAGCAGTCGCCATAACGACGAATGGGCGAACCCTCTTTCCTCCGGCTCGGTAGAGGTGTAGAGCGGCCTCGTAAACCTCGGGAGGGCTCCCTCTAGCTATCTCCGTGTATACGAACCAGTCAACCCTGGAAGCGTATTTTCTGCGAAGCCGCTCTAGCACGCTCTCACTCAATTTTTCACCCCAAGGAGTCTAGCTAGTCTGCCCCGCAATAAGTACGAATCCACATCTATGCCCCTCTGCTCCGCCTCCCAGCGGAGCCTGCCCCATAATGTGATGGGGGCGCGCCAGAGGTCCTCAGGTCTTCTACCTCCAGTCATGAGAATAATTGTTTTTATGTTATAGATGATATTTTTGAGGAATCGTAGAGCGGCCTCCCTACCGCCCCTCATAACGGCTTGGAGCACGGGGCGAGCCATGCCAGCGATGTCTGCTCCGAGGGCTATAGCCTTAGCAGCGTCCAGCCCAGTCCGTACACCGCCACTACCAACTATGTAGCTACTCGGGGCAGCGTCTCTAGTCTCGATTATCGCGAGAGCCGTGGGATTCCCCCAGCGGTCCGCCAGCTCGCCCGGAGGCCTATAGTCGGGGCTTCCCGCTCTCGCGGCCTCCACCTTTATCCAACTCGTCCCTCCGAGGCCGGACACGTCGAAGCATCTTATGCCCAGCCTGTAGAGGAGGCGGACCGCCTCGCGTGAAAGGCCTGCCCCGGTCTCCTTAACAATAACGGGGACGCCGAGGCTCTCGGCAATATCTAGTATTTTGCTTAGCGCTGAGAACTCTCTGTCTCCCTCAGCCTGGTAAAGTTCCTGGCCCACATTAAGGTGTATTGCGAGCGCGTCGGCACTTATCATCTCCACAGCCCTCCTCGCCTCCCTCAGGGAGTAGGACTTAGCGAGCTGGGGGAGCCCGAGGTTAGCGACGACGAACGCTGTCGGAGCGGCCTCCCTCATGACCCGAAAGGTATACTCCACCCCGGGATCCTCAATGCCCGCTCTCTGGCTGCCAACGCCGACAGCTATGCGTAGAGACTCGGCGACTTCCCCGAGAACCCTGTTTATGTTAGCAGTACTCGGGTGGCCCCCAGTCATTCCCGTTATCATTAGCGGGGCTCCTAGCTTGGCCCCGCAGAACTCCTTCTCGAGGCTCACGTCCTCCAGATCTACTTCGGGCAGGGGATTGTGGACTATTCTGACGTACTCCAGTAGGGTGGTTTCCCTGCTTTCAACGTCGCGCTCCACGGTCAGCCTTATATGGTCTAGCTTTCTAGAGCTTGTCTCCTCGCTCACTGTCATCCCTCCCGCTTGGGAACGATGAGAGTCCCCACATTTTCTGGGTCCTCGCCTCTTACAAGAATCTTCTCTAGGCCCTCTATCCCGGTTATGACGACTCTTACTCCTCCCGCGGCTGCTCGCATAGCCTCAGCAACCTTGGCTTTTATCCCTCCGGTAAAGTCCGATTGGGAGCCTCCGCCTACGACACTAAAATCCTGTAGACTCCTAACAACTCTGAGAGGGCGCCCTTCTGGCGAGAGCACGTGCTCCTCTCGCATAGCATAGACGAGACAGGATCCGGGGCCTATCTCGAGCGATAAGTCGCTAGCAAGCTTGTCGCCACTGACTATTGTAACGCCGTCCCTGGTGGGAAGGGCGTCTCCATATGTTACCGGCACTAGGCCGAGGGTTAGATCTCGCTTTAGCGCCTCGTAGTTGCACGTGCCCTGGTAACAGTAGGTATGGGGCGGGTGCATGCTCGCGGGCACCCCCCTCTCTAGAAGCTTCTCTACGACGACTATGGAGAGGTCAATCATTGCTTTCTGAATGCGGGCGGCGTCAGCGGGTTCGAGCCTACGCTTCGCTCTAAGTATCGCTCCGACCTCGTGGTGGCCGAAGCTTCCGCCTCCGTGGACAACAGCGATACTGGCCCCACGCACCCTTGCATAAGCCACTATGTCGGCAGCTTTGACGAGAGTTTTCTCGTCGATCGTCCTAGGCATGCTCTTGACCGTTATGAGACTGCCCCCGAGCTTGACCACATACGCCCGGCAGCCGGCGCGCGACAAATGCTACACCTCTAAGTATAACTCGTGGAACTGCCTGGGTAGCCCGGGGCTCGGGAAGAGAGCGCTTCTATATGCCCAGAAATACTCTGCGAGGCTCTTCTGCAGTTCTAGTAGGGGGAACAGGCCTGCCCTGTGTAGCATGCCGTCGGCATCCCTTATCCTAACAGAGGCTTCCAGCACGAGTATTCCGACAGTATGTATTAGACTGCCGTAGAGGTCTGGGCCCAGATCCTTCTCGTTATGCATCTGCGGGTCGAGGTCGAGCGTTTTACCCATGCTCACGCGAGCCCTCACCTTGGGGACAAGCTGGAAGCATTCGTCAATGTTTCTGAACACAGTGGCTCCCCCCTTAAGCGAGTTGAACCTTAACGCTGACACTACGCCTTGCCAGCTCGGCTCCCCTATATCGTCAAGCATTGAAGAGTACTCTATGATCTCGCAGGTGCTCGCAGCCTCGCCATGATGAGCCGCCACTGCCTCGAATATCGCGGATGTAAGGCCAGCGTAAACGGAGGCGCGCGTGAGGACCCCCTCCCACGCTCTCCCGGAGGCCTGGACACACAGGTTGAGGCCCAACTCCTTGAGTAGCCTGCCCACGAACTCCCTAACTATCTTCTCCGTACCGAGAGCATCCTCAACTATAACGCGTGGAGAAGGACAATCCTCGACCTCCACGCGAGCTATGAAACGGCCCGTCTCTATAGCGATAAATCCGTTCTCACTTTTCTCCAGGGGGAGCCCGAAGAGGATTACACCGCCTGCTAGGCTTCTCTCGTGGATCACGCTCTCGCACCTATTAGAAGTATTGTGGGTTAGGCTCGGGGGAACATTATGCTTGCATAGCCGACGACCCAGCTCTTCTCTCCGGTTACGTCTCCCGAGGTTGCATGCTTGAGCAGCCTAGGCCTCGGAGCTCCGAGCATCTTTGCCATGACTATTAGTGTTGCAGCAGATATGGGACCGCACATCGTGATATTCTTCTCCTCTATGAGACGGAACAGTTTCTCCTCGTCCAGCTCAAGAATAGCATTGATAGCCTCCATATCCTTCTCAACAGTGATATCATGCGGCTCGTAATGGTTGAAGTCCGTGCTACCAATAACAACAATATCGCGGCCAGTCTTCTCCGCGGCCCTCAGAATCGCGCCCGCGATATCGCGAGCAACTCTGGGAGACTGGTAGTACACGCTGATTGCGGCGATCCGGAAGTCTACATCCCTCAGTATGTACTGCAGGAAGGGAACCTGGACTTCTAGGGAGTGCTCATAGTAGTGCGCGTCGTTGTCAAAAGCGAGGTAAGCACTCTCCTCGACGAGCGCCTGGGAGAACTCGTTGTCAACAGCGACCTCTCCCAGCGGGGTTCTCCAAGCCTTACCCCGGTACACGGCGGCTGGGTGGCCGACCCCGTTATGGTTAGGCCCGATGATAACGACTGTCTCCGGAGGCTTCTCCTTAGACAGCATGTAATACGCGTGCGCCGCAACCGGACCGCTGTATATGTAGCCCGCGTGAGGCACTACGTAGCCTATTGATAGCCTCTCAGTGCCGTGACCCTCCGGCAGCCTCCCCGGCCCTAGGGGGTGGAGGAAGGCCCACTCGATTACCTTGACCAGCTCCTCCGGGTCAGCCGGATAGAAGGTCCCCGCGTGGGCAGGCGGCCTTATAGGTAGGTCTAGCATAATTCCTCCCCGATTGTTGTTAAGGAGGTGGTGCGGGGATATACTATTTCGGCCGGAAAATGGGGGCTACCTGCGCCTCCCGTATATCTTGCTCGCCATGAAGGCAGTATAGTCGACGTCGAGCTCGTCCGTAGGACCAAGCCTGCCCTGAGCCCTGAGAATCTCCCGCGTCAGTATCCAGTAGAGGAGGGCTAGGCTTCTCCTGCCCCTGTTATTAGCGGGTATTATGAGGTCGAGATTCTCTATCCTGTTGTCGGTGTCGGCAAACGCTACTACGGGGACACCAACCTTCGAGGCCTCTATAACGGCCTGCTTATCGCTCCTGGGATCAGTTACTAGGACGACGTCAGGCTCCATGTAGTAGTCTAGGTGGGGATTGGTGAATATGCCCGGTATGACCCTGCCAGTTATAGCCTTGCACCCGACCCTCTCACACATCATCTTAACCGGCTTCTGGCCGTAGAGCCTCACAGATACAACAGCGATCTTCTCGGGCGCGAACCTGCTAAGGAAGTTTGCCGCTATCCTTAGCCTCTCATCAATCTTAGCTACATCAAGGAGGTAGAACCCGTCGGGGAGGATCTTGTAGACGAACCTCTTCATATACTTCGTACAGATCTGGGTGCCAAACATTACCCCGGCCTTCCTATAGACCTCCGCCGGCACTAGCATATTCGCTGGCGCTTCCTGGCTCACTGCACACCACCTTCGACCCTGAGCCTCCTGGCCCTTAGGGTATGATATAACGATACCTCTTCAATATACGTAACCGCGGTAAAGAGCATCCTACGGCAGCAGTACCTCTTCACTCCGAGATCGTCCAACACCTTAGACGGCGGCTCTCCCTGGGCTACCCTCCTCTTGAACTCCTCCCAGAGGTGCCCTAGGGGGGCGCCGCAGGTGAAGCATCTTACCGGGGGAAGCATGGCACGTCACCTGTACGACTTCTGCCAGCGCCTCCTAGCGCTCCTCCTCATATACTTCTCCGGCTCCGTGCGCCTCGGGTCTCCCGCGGTCATAGTCCTATCGTACTCGTCGAATATCTCGCGGAGAGCCTTACTGAGCTCATTGCTCCTGACACACTCCTCGTCCTCACTCTCCTCACACCTGAAATACTCTATTAGACCCCTCGCTATAGCCATGCGCACGGCATCCGCCTGCCCCATAAAACCGCCGCCATTTACTCGGACATCTATGTCTACCTGGCTCCTTATGCCCCTACCCGCTAGGAGCAACGGCTCCATCATCTTCCAGCGGGCCATCTCGACAGGCCATATCTCTATGGGCACATTGTTTACCTTCACCCGCCCGTTGCCGGGGCGCACGATCGCTATGGCGATCGCCCTCTTCCGCTTCCCGCTAGCTATTACTATCCTCACCCGCTAGCACCCCTCCAGCCAAGCTCCAGCGCGATCCTCCCCAGCTCCACGTAGTCCCTAGCCAGCCTAGATGCGTCCGCCTCCTTAAAGCTTACCTTCTCAATATTCTTGAACTCCTCGGGCACCCCTATGAAGGCCTTAAGCCTCTTGTACGCGTTCTTACCCCTCTTGTTATGCTTCGGGAGCATGCCCCAAACGGCCTTCTTGAAGAGTCTTATAGGGCTCCTCGGCCTCTTAGGACGCCACTTGTGCTTGTGGTGGCTCCTCACAGGGAGAATTGTCCTCTTGTACCACTTGATTACCTCGCTCGGCTTGCCGGATACAACTATTTTTTCGACGTTAACGACAACTATCTCCAGGTCCTCGTCCTCGAGAAGCTTCTTCGCAACGATAGAGGCGAGCCTCCCGAGTATCTGGTTTGACCCGTCAACCACTAACAGCTTCTTCTCCTTGCTCACCGGCGCGCACCCCCTAGATTATTATCCGGGTGTTCTCACCCTTCGGGTTCCTCCGCAGAGCCTCCGCCAGGGTTATCGCCTCACCCCCGGCCGCTTTAATCTTCTTGATAGCCTGCTCGGAGAACGCGTAAGCTGCCACGACCACTTTCTTCTCGAGGCTTCCCGCGCCTAGCACCTTACCGGGGACCAGTACCATCTCTCCCTCCCGGGCGTACCTGTTTATCTTCGAGAGGTTGACCTCCGCCCTGCTCCTCGTGGGCTTCGATAGGAGTTCGGCCACCCTAATCCAGACCCCCGCGTTATTCTGCTTACCGGCTCTCCTTAGCTCATCGATTAGCTTTCTCGCGACGATGCTTGTCGGGCCAGTCCTCGCCATGGCCTCCTCACCACTCCGACCTCTTTACCTCCTCGAGCACCCGCCTAACCCGGGATTCTATCGCATTTATAGCCTCTACGATTATTCTCTCAGGCCTAAGGGCCCCCGTGCTTTCCACTGTGAGTATGAGCCTAGACTCGTCGTACTTCAGTTTTACAGCCCCCTCGCACACTCCCTTCGCTTCCTCGCAGTACTTTAGGGCGCTTGTCTTGATCTCCGGGTCTCTCAGCTCCATGGTCCCCTTCTCACCGTTTCTCAGCTTCTCCACTAACTGCGGGTACGCTGCCAAACACTCGAGGCACGACTCGCTAGCCTTCTCCCCGTCGTACTCCACAACAGGCAGGTAGCGTAGCACTGAGACCGAAGCAGGCATCCACTTGGCGTGCTCCCTCCCCCTACCGAGCCTGGCGTAGGCTACTAGGTGAATGTTCTGGCCCGGAGCAAGGTATACTATCGGGGTCTCAGGGTAAACGGGCTTTACTAGGGGGTCGCTAATGAATAGGTCCGAGGCCCTCACGTATACTCCCTGCTCCGCATCCTCGGGCACGCTCTTCTCAAGGAATATTTCCACATAGCACGAGCTATCCTTCTCGTCCGCCCCCTTACACTCTTCCGGGCTCCTATACTTGGCTAGCGCTTCATCGCTCTTCAGCACTAGGAGTCCCAGCCTGTGCGCTACTATTTCTGAGGGCACGGCCGTGCGGTTATCGTAGAAGTAGGCAAAGTCAACGGCCATACTCGGCACGTCGCTTAGCACTGCCCTCCTAATAGCGTTCACAAGACTACGCCTGTAACCCTCGAAGTACACGGATATAGTGTTCCCGGATAGACGAAGTATCTCGATCTTTCTCTCGGCCAAGCTCCTAGCACCTCATAAGCTCCCGGCGATAACCGAGGAAATTAAGGGTAACCGGCCCGGGGATAAGGTGGAGGCTAGAAGGCTAGACTCTCCTACCCCTCCTACCGCCGGGCCTCCTGGTAGTGTCGTGGGGTATCGGTGTGACGTCCTCGATACGGCCTATAATGAAGCCCGCCCTAGCTAGCGCCCTAATAGCTGCCTGGGCTCCGGGACCCGGAGTCTTAGGACCGTGCCCTCCAGGAGCCCTCACCTTTATGTGAATAGCCACTATCCCCCTAGCCATAGCCTGCTGGGCAGCTCTGCTAGCTGCTATCATCGCAGCATACGGCGATGGCTTCTCTCTGTCGGCACGCACCACCATTCCGCCGCTTACCCTGGCAACCGTCTCGGCCCCGGTCAGATCCGTGATGTGGACTATCGTGTTGTTGAAGCTGCTATAGATGTGGGCTACCCCCCACTTGAGATCTCTACCGCCGAACGCCATACTAGCTCACCCCAGCCGCATCGCTACGCGGACTCGCGCTCCTTAAATGGGCTACCCGGAGCGTAGTCTACAAGCTCTTCCTCGTCCCTCGTGACGAGATACCCGGGACTCGTCACGCGGCGGCCTCCGATGGCGATATGCCCATGCACGATCAGCTGGCGCGCCTGGTAGATTGTTTTTGCTAGACCCTTCTTGTGCACGATTGTCTGCAGCCTCCTCTCTAGGATGTGCTCGGCGGTTATGCCGAGAATGTCGTCCAGGATCGCGTTCTTATCGACAAGACCCAGCTGGTACAGCCTCTCGAGCAGAACCCTCTGAGCCTCCTCCCTCTCGTCCTCCGGGAGCGCCAGGAGATTCCTGGCCCTATGCCTGAACTTTCGAGCCAGCGTCTCGGCTTTCCAAAGCTCTTTCTTGTTCCTCAAACCGTACTTACCGACTAACTGGTTCTCGCGTAGGAGTCGCTCCTTGATCCAGGGATGCTTCGGGCCTTCCCACTTCTTCCTCGGCTTCCTAGGATCCCCCATCTCCTAGTCACCCCTACTTCCTCTTCTTCTTGACTCCTACAGTCATGCCCAGCCTACCAGTGGTCTTAGTCCTCTGACCTCTAACCTTAAGGCCTAGCCTGTGCCTTACCCCTCTCCAGCTACCAATCCTGATCTCGCGCTCTATGTCTCTCCTAGCGTGGAAGAGCAGGTCCGAAGTGATGAGGTGCTTGTCCAGGCCGGTCTCGTAGTCCTTCCTCCTATTGTAGAGCCAGCTGGGGAACCCCAGCTTGGTTATGTCCTTCACTATCTCGTCTAGCCTGTTGATCTCCGAGTCAGTTAGGAAGCCGGTCCGCATGAAGGGGTCGAGACCTATAGTGCGTAGGATTGCGATAGCTGTCGTGTAACCTATCCCCTTTATCTCGCTCAGCCCGTAAACGAGCGGGAGCTTCCCATCTATATCCGTACCGGCGATCCTAACGATGTACCTGAACTCTCTCGCCTCTGCCATTCCAGTTCACACCCAGTATCCAGACTAGCCCCTTCCACTTGCGGTGAAGGAAGTAGGGGATAAAAGAGTATCCTGGCTAGACTCCGGCCTTAGCACGTAGCTCCTTGACCTTCTCAATTATCTCCTTGACCAGAGCCTCTGCCTCTCCAGGGTCGATTATTGCCGCGCTAGCGGCTGCCACCTCTATACCTGCGGCCTCGCCAAGCCTCTTCTTGCTCGGCACGTAGACGTAGGGTATCTTCTTCTCGTCGCATAGAACCGGGAGGTGGGCCACTATCTCCGGCGGGTCCACATCCTCGGCGATCACCACTAGCTTGGCGATCCCTCTCTCACACGCCTTAGTGGTCTCGTTGGTGCCCTTCTTGATCTTGCCGGTCTCGCGAGCCTTAGCCACAGCCTCGTAGACCTTCTCCGCGAGCTCCTCCGGGACCTCGAACCTCACATAAAACGGCTTACTCATAGCTCATCCTCCTCCCCACACGGGTCGATCGCTCAGTCACACATTGCATGCATCACGTGCACTATTTAAATATGCATACCCGTTATATGGTGGTACGCGGGTGGACGTAGTGGGTTGTCTCGATAAGGTTGGCCCGGGCGAGAAAGCGCCCGAGATAGTTAACGCTGTCATCGAGATACCGATGGGTAGCAGCGTGAAATATGAGTTCGATAAAGAGGCATGTATGGTTAGAGTGGACAGGTTCCTCTACACTAGCATGTTCTACCCGTTCAACTATGGCTTCGTGCCGGGCACTCTCGAGGAGGACGGGGATCCCGTGGATATCCTCGTTATCAGCCGTGAGCCCGTTGTGCCGGGCAGCATAATCGAGGCAGTGCCCGTGGCTGTCCTTGTAACCGAGGACGAGGAGGGCTTGGATCGCAAGATTGTTGCTGTACCTAAGCCGAAGCTCGATCCCCTGTATAAGGATATCGATGACTTGGAGAAGATCCCCGAGCTAATCAAGAATAGGATAAAACACTTCTTCGAGCACTACAAGGAGCTAGAGCCAGGAAAATGGGTTAAGGTTGTAGGGTGGGAGCCAAAGTCTAAGGCGCACGAGATCATAAAGAGCGCTATGGAGCGGTATAGGGAGGGCACTGCCTAGAATGCTCGTTGTCCGCTGGCAGGCAGCTCTGGTGCTGGCCCTGATAGTGGGCCTCACTTTATTTTCCGGCCAAGTCTCGGCGGTCTCAAGCGATAGGGTTGTCACAGCGTACTACGCTGTCCAGAGAGTAACCGTTTCGGGGCCCGTAGGGGTAGGGAGCACTATTACTGGGTACTCGAGGCCTTCTCTCGTAGGTTTCAAATATGCTATAGAGGGTGATAGGCTAGTCTTACTAAGTAGTTCCGCTAGGAAAGATGCAATATCATTCATCATTAATGAGTTCAGCAATGGTCGTGGGAGAGACCTCGGCCCCTACGGGCAGCCCCAGGTAATAATTTCGACCTCGCCTAGCGACTCAGCAGTGTGCACACCCGAGATCTTGGCATACACTGTTGAGCAGGGGAATCTCTATGCCGAAGGGCTAGTTTGCAACGGTCTCGTGATCAAGGTTATAATCAATACTAGGAGTGGCACGTACCTGGCGAGGCTACTAGCCATTGAAGGGGTCAGCGCCTCCAGCCTTCCAGGGGCGGAGAAATTCCCCTCTATATATGCGAAAGTGCTCCTCATCGCCCTATCGATACTCATAGTAGCGGAAGCGGTTCGACAGGTCCGCGCATTCAGGGCCGAGAAACTTCTAGCAGAGCACGAGTCTTCCTCGGCGGAGTACGACCTTCTAGCTTAGCCGGAGAAATTAAGTTTTAGCCCCGCCGAGTTACGCGGGCTCCGATTTTAATGACCTAGGGCGATGCTTCTATCTGCGGGAACCGCCTTGCATGCAAGAGTTGGCGCCAGGGGAGAGATACTGCTCGGCAGGAACGTTGTTGCCGACGGCTACGCTCCCAGGCCTGTTAGGGTCGTTACCCATGCCCATCACGATCATTTGAGGGGGCTCCGCCGCAGCATTAGGCATAGCTTGTTCATCGTTGCCACACCGACCACACTGCGCTTCCTAGAGGTCCTAGGTTATCACGTGCCGCCGGGCAAGGCGGTTCCCCTAGGATATGATAGGGCCGTAATGATTGAGGACGAGGTTGTTAGGCTTCTCCCCGCGAGGCACATTGCTGGGAGTGCGCAGGTCCTCGTAGACTCTAGAGAGTATAGGGTAGGGTATACTGGAGACTTTAAGATGCCTGGGACACTGCCGATGGCCGATCTAGATATTCTCGTTCTAGACGCTACATACGGGGACCCAGGCCGCCAGAGGAGGTGGAGCGACTGGCAGGCCCTGGCTGCCCTCGTCGGCTTAATAGAGCGCTACGCGAAGCGCGGTCCGGTGTGGATCTACGGCTATAACGGTAAGCTCCAGGAGGTAATGGTCGAGCTCCGAAAGTCGGGCGTCACCCTCCCCTTCTATGCTGACGCGCGGACCGTGCGCCTAGCCCACATAGCCGCAGAGTTCTACGGGGTCGAGCTGCGTCACGTCAACGTTATGGATGGCGGGGCCCCTGATGAGTCCGCCGTAATATTCCAGCATGCGAGGCTCAAGAGTAGGCTCGGTAGAATGCCTGGGACCCACGTACTCCTTACAGGCTGGGAGATGAGGGATGTAATTGTCCGGACCGGACCGTCTAGCTTTAACGTCTCTTACAGCGATCACGCTACGCTGAGGGAGATTATCGAGTACTTATCGGAGTCTAAGCCTAGGCTTGTGGTCATTGATAATTATAGAGGTAAGGACGCGATATTAACTGCGAGATACATCGAGAAGAGACTGGGAATACGAGCTCTTGCAATGCCTGCGGGGTCGCCCAGCCTTGGATAATGGGGTAGCACAATCTAACGATAGGCTAGAGCGCATCCTCAGCATGAGGCTTGCACGCTCCCCCTACCTCGCTCGGGCCCCCATGCTCTTAGCGATGAGCCCCTTCGTAGCTGCTCTGTCACTCTTCTTCGAGGGGAACGCGTCATACATCCTGGCTATCACAGCACTGAGCATCGGCGTCTTAGGCGCCATACTGGAGTACGTGTTCCTCCTCGTAGTTTCAGTTATTCGCGACTCTAGAAAGCGCGGCTCGCCAGGTCTACTCTCCCTCTTCTGGCCAGCCCTTTCCATAGGCCTGTACGCCACGGGCGTAGGCATAATACTCGCGAGAAACATATCGCGGTCCGCTCTCGAGTACTGCTACGAAGAGTACGCTGCGAACGCGGGATGCAGGTCGCCCTCCTCCGCCCTCCTCCTTGTAACGCTAGGAGCGGCACTAGCCGGGTTTCAGGAGTGCGTCACGTCAAGACTCGCCGCCTCGCCCTGCGCTGTCTCTTATGAAAGGCCTGTAGATCTCGGCGCCGTGGGCTATGAGGGGGAGGAGGAGCCGGGGGACCCTGATGCTCGTGTCGAGGACGACTCTCCAGGTTGAACCGCACTTTTGGCACCAGGCTAGGCCGAGGCGCTTCGTTTTCTTCCCGGAGAAGATCCCTACAGAGAGAGCGTCACTATTCCCGCAATAGGGGCAGACAAGCCTTCCCTCCGAGACCAGCCATTTGTAACCGCAGAAGGGGCAGATCATGTAGTACTTCTCGTCCCCGCCAACCTGCATAGTCTTTGAGAGCGCGCCGCACACAGGGCAGACAGGGCTGACATGCTTGATAATGCCGTTTGAGTCCTCGTATAGCTTAGCCTTCAGCCTGGCGAACGCTTGCACGACGACTAGGGCAGAGCTGAATCCGGGCACGCTTGTGTCGCCCGTGTAGAACGCCTCTAGTGCTCTAGCAGGCTCCACGCTTTCCTCGCCCATCCTCTCAGCAACCTCTAGAATGAGCCTCTCAACCCTGTCTCTAAGCCTGGCCAGCGCCCTTTCCAGCGGTTCCGCCTCCAGGACTCTAACTATGCTCTCCTCAGACCGCAGCCTCTCAATTATTTCCAGCTCGATACTCTCGACCCTGACGGCAGCGTCATAGTCGATCTCGCCCCCTCTGAGCAAGTGCTTATACCTGTGTATGGCAGCCTTGAACTCCTCAATACCCTCCGGACCTGTACTCAAGACTCTAGCCAACCCCCTCTCCGGACCGGGCTGGTGAAGGGTGAAGCGGCCAGCTTTAGATAGTAGGTTATACACTCGAGCTCCCCATCATATATATGGTGGGGCATTACCGCGATTCTCACGCCCCGGCCTCCAACGCAGGAGTATGCTTTCACTCCTATCCTCTGTAGGGAGAGATGTATCTCGCGGCCTAGCTTGTGTTGCAGGCACATTATAGGAGTCTCGATCTTACGGGTAGGAGTGTACCCGTAGGGCTCTAGCTCCCCAATTATCTGGTCGGCTGCTCGCATAAGTGCCGCGGCCATGCCTTTGAAGGATCCGTAGGTCTGCTCGAGATAGTGCAGTGAGGCGTGGGCGGCGAAAACTGGGCATCCAGGCCTAGAGCCGAGGACTCCGAACTGGCTGCCGCTAGGGATATATGGCGCCTCGAAGTATAGCTCGTTTATCAAGTCTTCTCCTGCCAGGATCACGCCGAGGGGCATGGGGGCCTCTCCCAGCTTGTGGAGATCGACCGCCACGCTCCCCATAGGCTCTTCTAGCCTCAGCCGGACCGGTCGGGGGAGCCACTTCATTACTAGCCCCGCGAAGGCAGCGTCGACGTGGACGGGGACGCCTCTTCGCCCCGCTATTTCCAGAGCCTCCTCGACAGGGTCGATCCTGCCCTCCTCCGTTGTTCCCACGGTGAGGACTAGAACGTCCCTATCGTCGAGCCCACTGCTGAGAGCGTCCAGCATTTGCTCCGGATCTCCTGGAACCGTCCTTATCTCCATACCTAGTAGGCTCGCGGCTTTCCTAACACTATAATGAGCGGTCGCCGGAGCAACAACCCTGCGCCTGCCCTTCCTCCTCCAGTAGTATAGGGCCAGAATGTTGGCCTCTGTCGCCCCGCTGGTAAACCCTGCACTAGCTTCGCCGTCAACTGTTATCCCTATAACCTTCTCGAGAAGCGTGCGCGCGGATTCTATCAGGCCCGGGTAGGAGCCGGGGTCTCCGAGGTTAGTGTGGAGTGTCGCCTTGCAAGCCCTCCGAGCCGGCTCGGGCGGCTTAGAGATCATAGCCCCTATCACGCTGAGGCGCCTAACACATCCTCCCACTGCTCGCTTCCCCGGGAGAGACCCGAGGAGAAAGGGGAGGTGGTACAGGAGGAGATTATAGAGCTAGCAGGAAAAGTATAGGGGCTATGAAGCCCAGGGCAAGTATTAGGGTTGCAGCAACAAGTAGTGAGGCTTCTACTGAGGGGTCTATGCTGGGCGGCTCTCCTTCCGGCTCTCCAGAGAGTACGTCCCTCGCGAATCTAGCGTAGTACCCGCTGCTTATGGCGCTGTTCAGGAATGCAGCAACTACCAGGATTACCGAGTACCCTGCGGCTGCTATGAACATGAAGAGCTTGCCCCAGAACCCTAGCATGGGGGGCATACCTAGTAGGCTTAGCAGTAGTATGGCTGTGGCTGCTGAGGCTCTCGGGCTCGTGCTCCTTAGGCCCCTTAGGCTCGCGATCTTGTCGGCGCTCTCTGTTAGCGGGAAGAGCGCTGACTTGGCTATCCCGTAGGCTGCCGCCTGGACAGCGATGGCTGCCATTGCATACTTAGCGAAGTCGCTATTGCTCGGGGCAAAGTAGGCTAGGGCTGCGATAGCCGCCAGGATATAGCCGACCTGTGCTATGCTGCTGTAGGCTAGGAGCGCCTTCAGCCTGTCTGTTGTTAGAGCGGCAATGTTTCCATATGTCATCGTGGCCACGGCTAGAACGGCTAGTACGGCTGCGGCCTTGTTTACTGCTAGCGGGCTGGCCACTGCGAGGATGTTGTGGCCTGCTACGGTCCCGCCGGCCATTAGGTATAGAGTGCGGGCGAGGAGGGCGATGAAGCCTAGCTTTATTATTGATGCTACTACCGATATTACTCTTCCCTCAGCCCTGCCATACACGCTTGGCAGCCACCAGTGGAACGGCACCACGCCCGTCTTGAAGCCTACCGCTGCTATCACTGACATTAGCGCTAGGCCCGAGAGGCTTGTGTCGGTTAGCACTGAGATCGCGAAGGGGGAGAGGTTCTCCGTCGTGCTCACCATACTGTTGAACGCTACCCATAGTGCGAGGAAGAGCGTGGCTATCGCTCCTAGGAGTATGTAGCGGACCGCTGCGGCCCTGCTCTCCCGGTCATAGGGGAGAGCTACGTATACGTAGGCTAGGACTGATAGGAGTAGCCAGCTGGCTATTACTGTGAACGTGTCAACCGCGCCGGAGACCACGAAGACGCCTAGAAGTACTAGGGGGAGCAGACTGTAGAACGCTGGGCTGCTCGGCCACTCTAGAGGTGCTTTACCGCTAGCTAGGAGGCTTATCGCGGCTGCAAGGCTTGCAGCGAGCGCTATGAAGCTCGTGAACCTGTCATGTACTACGGCTCCCCCGAAGAACTCGATCGGGCTTGACGCTGCGTAGAGCATTATGGAGTTCGCCGCTATTGCCGAGAGCACCGCGATCCAAGCCAGGCCTTTGTAGACCCTGTTATGCTTCCCACCTACTAGGGATAGGGCTGGGATAGTGATGGCTAGCCCGACTATGATGTAGTATAGGGTTTCCACCGCCATTATCCATGTCATTCCGTATCACCTCCACGCGAGATAGAGGAAGAGCATCAGTGTCGAGGCGAAATAGATGTATAGCATTAGGTAGTAGTCGCTCCGGCCGCGATGGAGCGCCCGCAGACCTGCGGCTCCTAGAGCGAAGAGTACTGGGATAGCGGCGTGATACGCTAGGTCGATTATGTGGTCTATTCCTCCGAGTATTATCGAGAGGCCAGCGAAGCCTCCGACTATTACGATATATATTATCGAGTTTATGTACCACCTATCGTATAGGAAGTCGTGGATCCTCCTAGCCGTAACGTTCTCCCTGATGATCTTCACGAAGTCAACCTTCCACACCATGTACAGCAGGTAGACTATTGCCAGGTTAAGGCCTATCCACCCTAGGGTCGTGTAGGTCACACCTGTGAAGTGCAGCTGCAGAATGGTTAGGACCTCCTCGGCGCTCACGCCGATTCCTAGAGTGTCGCTAACTGCCTTGGCGACATCATGGGAGAACCACGGCCAGACCAGGCCGAGGACTAGCGCGGTTAGGGCAAGCAGTGCATACGGTACTAGCATGAGTGGTGGGGCCTCGTGGGGGTGCGCATGGGTCTCCTCTCTCGGCGGTAGGTGGAGAACTCTTAGTATCATCCTGAGCGTGTAGGCCGCGGTAAGGCCTGCAGTTATGACGCCTAGCGCCAGGACGCTGTAGAGGTGCGCCTCCTCAGCACTCTTCAGCGTTAGCTCCTTAGTGAAGAACCCGCTTAGCGGTGGTATGGCCATTAGGCTGAGCCCGGCTAGCCACAGGCTTACGGCTGTAACCTTCATGTACTTCGCGTAGTTGCCCATGTGATCGATGAACCTACTGTGCGCCACGTGGATAAGCCATCCCGCTATGAGGAATAGTGCCGCCTTGAATATTGCGTGGCTCATCAGGTGGGAGAGCCCGGCTACGACGCCTAGGCTCGCTGCCTCACCGGGCGCGAGGAGGCTTATTGCGGCCCCTGCCGCTGCCACGCCGATGAACATGTATCCTAGCTGGCTAGCGGTTGAGTATGCAAGTATCAGCTTTAGCTCGTTCGAGACTAGAGCCATCGTGGCTAGCATGAACGCTGTTATGCCGCCGAGGATCGCTATGATAGTGAAGTAGCTCGCGAGCTGCCCGGCTACTAGGCTAGAGACTGCCGCTCCCAGAAGGAACACGGGCGCCATTCTAAGCATAAAGTACACTCCAGCCTTAACCATCGTTGCTGCGTGTATGAGCGCGCTAACGGGCGTCGGACCGGTCATTGCAGTGACAAGCCACTCTTGGAACGGGAACTGAGCGCTCTTGGCGAGCGCGCCCAGGGTGAACACTAGTAGCAGTGCAGTCAGGGCTCCCTTGCTGGCGAGCTCGACCATCCACCCACCAGCACTGGCCTGGGCTGCTAGCGCCGGTATTGAGAAGGTGCCTGCTAGGAGGTATAGCGCTGCCATGCCGATTATCATGCCTATGTCTCCTACCCTAGTGAAGAGGATTGCTCGTACCCCGCTATGGCTAGGCGTGAAGTACATGGGTATGCCTAGCGCCTTCCTGCCGGGCACGCCGACCCACTTGTCCTCCTCGTCAGTGTACCAGTGGCCTATGAGAGCGTAGCTCGCGAGACCAGTCCCCTCCCAGCCTACGAACATTAGCACTAGGTTGTCGGCTGTCACGAGTAGGAGCATGCTTGCAACGAAGAATGTGAAGAAGAAGAAGTATCTCTGGACGCCCCAGTCGCCTTTCATGTACTCGACGCTGTAGACCGCTATGAGGAAGCTTAGAACGCTCACTATTACCGCCATGAATGCTCCGAGCCCGTCAAGATAGACCCCTATTCCCACGTTCAACCATGCTATCCAGGGCTTGCTTGACGCCGCGTATATAGGTCCTTTAGCGAGTACCTGGTATAGCGCGTCGACAGCTATTGCAGCTGCAATGCCTATCGAGAGCACGCTTCCCCAAGCAAACACCTTCTCATTCTTGTAACCGAGGTAGTAGAGGAGAGCAAGTATTGCAGCTCCAAGATAGGGTATGCCCCATATCAGGGACCAGGGCATGAGGCTCGAATTCGCTTCCAGGATTAACCCGCTTGTCTCTATCATCGCACCATCACCCCCCGAGTACTATCCTAGCAAGGGTCTCCGCGCTTCCCTGAAGCGGGACGATGATTAGCGATACTACGAGGAAGAATACTACGCCGAGCACCGCAAGCAGCACCACCGACTGTTTGAAACCGTCTGGAACAGACTCGGGTATGTCCTCTCTGGGTTTGCCATAAAACACTCTCTTCATCGTGATGAACGCATAGCCCGCGGAGACACCGTATGCTAGGAGCAGCGCGGTCGCCACAAGGATAACATTGTCCGCACTGACCGGCGGTATTGCCTTGACAACACCTAGAGTCACCAGGAGCTCGCTCCAGAGGCCTAGAGCCGGCGGCATACCGACTAGGTGGAGGAACCCTAGGAGGGCTGCAGCCGCAATTAGCGGGTACTTCCGGGCGAGTCCTCCCATGCGAGATATGCTTCTGAGCCCGTGTAGCTCGGTTATGAAGACTCCGGCCACTATGAAGAGCACTGCCTTGCCTATGGCGTGGGACAGGTAGTGTAGCATAGCTCCGCCTATTCCGAAGGCAGTTAGCGTTGCTATCCCGAGAAGCAAGTAACCCATCTGGCTGACGCTCGAGTACGCTAGGAACCTCTTGAAGTCGTCCTGCCTAAGGGCAACTAGACCGCCATACACTATGGTCACGATTGCAAGACCTATGAAGTAACTGCTGAGCTCCTTCATGATTCCGGGGAACAGGGGTATTGCAAACCTAGCTAGAGCATAGCCGGCTATCCCAATCAGATTAGGCGATAAGAGCGCGCTCACGGGTGTTGGGGCCTCCGCGTGCGCGTATGGTAGCCACATGTGCACGCCGAATACCGCCATCTTTATGAGGAGCCCTAGGATTATCGCTGCAGCCGCTATCTTAGCAGCAGTCCCGATAACGCTTACTGCTGGGGCCACATAAGTTATGCCCTGAAGGGTACTGTAGCTCAGGACGTCGAAGCTTCCGCCCTTGACCCCATAATAGAGGACTCCCGCTATGAAGAGCGCTCCTGCTACGTGGGTCCAGATGAAGTATAGCAGAGATATCTTCCTGCGGTCACCGTAGCCGTAGTACGCGATGAGTAGGAAGGACGCTATCAGCGAGATCTCAAGGAACAGGTAGAACTCGATTAGGTTCGTCGATAGTGCCATTCCCAGCATGGTCACCGCGAAGAGGTTGTAAAGGAAGTAGTAGGTCCCCAGCCCGGGCGGGTTCTCCCCGTGAGCCTCCATCTCCTCAATACGGACACTCATGTACTTGTACGAGTAGTATGCTACAATACCTGTCACAATAGATATTCCGAGGACTACAGGTAGTGATAGGCCGTCCATTAGTAGCTGGAACATCCCTATCTTGTATCGTGAGAGATCTATTTTCACGGTGTCAACGATAGGCGAGGCAACACTTCCGCTCGACCAGCTCGCGAGTATCACTCCAAACGGGATCAGGAGTGTCACCGCTGAGGCATACGCGATCCAGTATCCAGGCTTCTTCCTACCTAGACCCGCTAGACCGACTAGGACGGGAAGAATTATACTCGCACTCCAAACTAGTGGCGCTTCCATCCTACTACACCCCCTCCTCCTCCAGATCCGAGCTCGAGAGAGACTTCGCTACTCTGTAGTACGCGGCGATCACGGCTACGAGCACTATTACCTCTCCGGATACAATGCTTACCAGGACTATCGTGAACCCGGTCAGGACGGCTGGAGGTATGGACGCGAGTATCACGACAAACAATAGTATAGAGTTGAACAGAACCTCTATCGAGAGTAGCTGGCGCAAGAGGTTCTTCGAGCCCGTCATGCCATACGCGGCTATCCCGGCCATTACAGCCGCGGTTGCTAGCGCTATCCCCGCTACCGCGGACTCATATACTGCCACTTCTGCTCACCCCTCCTCCTTCCTAGGGACGGCTATAGAGATCGCTTCGACGAGGGTGGCTGCTAGCGCTATGAAGAGGAGCGCTATCACGCCCGCGTGACTGCCGAGGAGAGCCTCGGCAACACTCCTCACCTGAACAGTCTCCGGCTTTGCGTATCCCATATACGCGGCGAGAGTTCCTACTAGGAGCAGGCTCACTGTTATTACGGTTCCCCCGGCGAACATTCCCAGCGACTCCTCCCTCTCTTCCCCAACGTCTCTACCGCCCAGCATCGATACGGTAATTATTATGAACATTACTGCTGCTCCAACATATACTACGACTAGGAAAACAGCTACAAGATAATAGCCCAGAAGGCTTATCATCAGAGCGTTGAGCAGACCCAGGACCGCAAGAGACGCGCTAGAGTATACTAGGTCTTTGCCCCTCACTACCAAATAAGATACGTACATCATAGTGACTCCTAGAATTCCCGCAGCGAGCGGCAAGTACTCCTCGACCATCACTCCTCACCCTCCACCCTCACCTTCACAAGGCCTTTCTTCTCGTCGAAAACATAGCGCACAGGTATACCCTCCTTCTCAGTCTTCCACTCCGGAGGCTTCTGGAACTTCTCTAGATCGGTCTCGGCCTCCTCCATTGTGTCCCAAACAACATCGTGATATGGCACGTGGTACAGAGCCTCGGTCGGGCACACATCAACACAGTAACCACAGAATATGCACCTATTGTAGTTGATCACCGGCCATAGCTTCATCCTAGTGCGGCCCGTTTTAGGATCTGTGAAGGGTAGTCGGATGAGTTTCATAGCAGCTGCCGGGCATATTCGCGCGCATGAGCCACAGTTAATGCACTTATCCTTTATCAGTACTATGAACCCTCTGTAGCCGTCCTTGAGCTTTATATACTCCTTCGGGTAGATCAGAGTGGACCGCTCAGGGTTGAAGAAGAACTTCACGCCTATGGTTATCGCTTCTATGTTACCCTTGAACCTGCTGAACACGCCTCTCGGGTGAACCCTCTTATGTACAGGCTGCGGCGGCATCCCATTTCCACCTCCTCAGAATATACCTAGATAGGCCTCGGCGAGCGAGAGGCCGAAGCCTATCGCTGCTAGCGGAAACATTATCTTCCAGGCTAGGTCTAGCGCCTGGTCTAGCCTATACCTGCCGTAGACGGCTCGGAGGAAGCTGAATATCATCATGAGTATGGTCGCCTTCACCATTATCACTATCGAGGGTATTAGGTAGCCGCTCACGAAGCCCTCTCCAGGCGTGTAAGGGAGCCAGCCGCCTAGGAAGGCCACAGAGAGCACTATCGAGTAAACCATTCTCTTAAGATACGCCGCTCCCATGTTTATGCCATACATGAGCCCGGAATACTCCGTGAACGCGCCTGCCACTACCTCATGCTCCGACTCCGGTATCTCGAATGGGAACCCGCTCGTGGCTAGGAGCACGCCGACGAATGCGGTGAAGAACGCTATCGGGTTGAGCAGGCCCAAGAGCTTCCATCCCGTCTGGGCGTGGACTATATCTACTATATTATATGAGCCTACGGCTACACCCGCGCTAGCAACACTTACAATTATTATTAGCTCGTAAGCCGTTATCATGAAGGCCTCTCGCATACCTCCTATTATGCTGAACTTGTTGTTGCTAGCCCAGCCAGCGACTATAAGGAATATCGGGCTGAGCGTCACGAGCGCTAGGACTACTAGTAGGCTGTAGTCCATAGGTATCGGAAACCACTCCGGCTTGTCGGTGAACGGCACGCCAACCACGGGCAGGATACTTAGTATGAGCGCTATGAGAGGGGCCGAGATGAAGGCTGCCTTGTCAACGGTTTTCGGTATAATTATCTCCTGGAACGAGTATCTTATCAGATCCGCCAGGAGCTGTAGGCCTCCGGCGATCTTCGGGCTCACATGGAGCGGTCCAATCCTGCGCTGGACCCTCGCAGCGGTCTTCCTCTCAAACCATAGTATGTAGATTACCACTAGCAGTGGCACGATGAGCCCTAGCACTATTAGCTGCCAGAGCGGGGGCCAGCTAATGATCTTCCACAAGATTTCTAGGGCACCCATCACTGCTCACCTCACCTATCGGCCTCCGGCGGGAAGTAGTCGATGCTTCCGTAGATAGCTGGCAGGTCCATCACCCGATGACCCGGCAGTATGTACTTGAATACTATAGCATTCCTAGCGCTCGGCGAATGGATCCTAACTCTGTACGGCTTATTAGCCCCGTTGCTCTCCACGTAGTAGGAGATCTCTCCCCTGGCAGTCTCTCCTCTCTCGTACGCTTTCCCTGCCGGTACCTTCATTATTGCGAAGGTTGCGGGCAGCTTCACTCTGCCCTGCTCCTGGAAGACCTTCTTATAGAGTGGTGGCGCTGTCTTCCAGAACTTCTCGGCCATTATAGGCGTCTTCTCGTGCTTGTCCAGCCAGTCCGCAACCTGCTCCAGTATGCGGAGGCTCTGCTTGATCTCCTCAACCCTCTGTAGTACTCTCGCGTAGGCGTCTCCCTCCTCGAAAACAGGTATCTCGAAGTCAAGCCTATCGTATACCTCGTAGGGGTGATTCATCCTAACATCGTACTCGACGCCGCTGGCCCTCAGGTTAGGGCCCGTTATTCCCAGCTCCACGGCTATCTTCTTAGGTATAACACCGACGCCCTCAAGCCTGGACCTTATCACTGGGTTGTCGACAAATATCTTCCTGTAATCCTCGAGCCTCCTCCTCATATAGCGGATCGCCTTGCGCAGGGCATCAGTAAAGCCAGCGGGCACATCCCTGCGGACACCGCCGAATACGGGGTACGTGTGGGTTAGCCTGGCCCCAGTGAGCCACTCGGCGAGCTCTACCCACACCTCTCTATCTCCGAACGGCCACATGTACATTGTAGAGTGGCCTAGGAAGACCCCGAATATTCCAAAGCCGTAGAGGAACGCGGCGATCCTGTTTATCTCGCACAGGAGCACTCTGAGGTAACTGGCTCTCTCCGGAGGCTCGACGTCTAGCAGCTTCTCCACAGCCCGCACATAGGGGAGTGTTACGTTGCACGCGTCATGAATAGCCATTCTCTCGAAGAGGGGGATAGCCTTTATCCACTGGCGACCCTCGGACAGCTTTTCCATAGTCCTATGAACGTAGCCCATATCAATCTCAGAATCAACGATTATGTCGCCGTCTACCCATATGATTATCCTTGTGTGCCCAGAGCCGGGGTGCTGAGGGCCTATGAAGACCTCATACACATCCTTGCCTATTCTCCTGGTCCACATGCCGGGCAGGCCCAAATCATTGTACCCTACGGAACCCCTAACGAACCCGCTCATAGCGCTCACCTCTTTATCTCGGGCTCCTCTTTAACGATGAAATCCTTACGGAGAGGCCTCTGCTCGGCGACCGGTGGCGCGAGGAGGAGTGGCTTGAGGTCGGGGTGGCCCTCGAATATTACACCGAAGCCCTCGAAGGCCTCCCTCTCCTGGAACTCGGCAGTAGTGTACACTCTCGTGAGGCTGACCGTCTGAGGGTTGTCCCTGGGAATATTGTACGCGAGCCCTACTATGAAGTAGGAGAGCTCCTTCACAGTGTAGCTGCCTAGGTTGTAGATAACGCGGAAGTAGCCCTCCTTCATATAATCAACAACAGTTAGGTCGTGGACGTGGTCGAATCCGAACTCCTTCATTTTTCTGGCAGCGTCAATTATAGAGTCCTTGTCGACCTCAACCTCAATGTAGTCCTCTCCCTTGTGCACTTCGATCTTCTTAACAGTATCTCCTAATACTGCCTTGATCCTCTCAACTAGCTCCTGAGCATTCACAGCTCAACCCCTCCACCACGCGCAAACGTCCTCCTTAGGCTTGACGTACTCCTTGTCAGGCCTCCAGCCCTCCTCGATAAACTTGGTAACCGTCTGCTCCTTCCGGAACTTCCTCTGGAGTTCGATGATAGCTCTGGCAACACTCTCGGGCCTCGGGGGACACCCAGGGATGTATATGTCCACAGGGATTATCTGCCAAGGCCTCACAATATTGTAGCTATTGTAGAATATCCCGCCGTCC
>WAOS01000019.1 GCA_015521185.1 Desulfurococcales archaeon
CGAGCTAACAATATCTGAGGCGCCCGCCAACTACACGTTCAACGTCTACATAGACAGCGAGCTAGTAACCAACGTGACAACCAATGCCAACGGCACCGCAACACTAGCACTCAAGGTCCCCGTCATACCGGGAGGAGAGCACACCATATACCTCGAGGGAACCGACGAGACCTACTATGGAGAAGCTCTGCTAATAGTCAAGGCGAAAGTGGAGGTCACCCCGGCAGAGCTCAGCGTGCCAGGAACGCTGAGCTTCAACGCCACAGGTCTCCCCGCCAACGCGATCATACACCTCTACATAGACGGAAACTACCTCGGAACTCTCACCGCTGGAAGCAACGGAGTAGCCACTGGCCTAGTCAACATACCCTTCGTAAGCACAGGATCCCACTGCTTCAAGGTGCTAGACGACAGCTACGCAGTCCTAGCCAAGGCTAGGATAAACGCGACCAACAGCCTAGACCTAGTGACCGGGAGCATAAGCGACCTAGTGGCCCAGCTCAACGCTAGCATTGTCAGTATCATAAAGGACGAGTCCGGCAAGGTGTACGCACTAGTAGAGCAGAAGAGCAACGACATAATGGTCGAGCTAAGCGACGTCAAGAACCTAGTAACCACGAAGGCGAGCGAGCTGGAGAACCTAATCAAGCAGGTCAACGGCAGCCTGGCAGGAGTCATAGAGACTAAGAGCGGCGAAGTTTACGCGCTAATAGACACCGATAGCGGCCAGATACTCGCTAAGCTAACAGACATTCAGAACCTAGTAAAGGAGGGCCTAACTAAGCTCGACAACATACAGAACGCGATTAACACCAGCCTCAGCCAGGTAAGCACGGAGGCAACAAGCGCGAAGAGCAGGGCAAACCAGGGTCTAGCAGTGGGCAGCATAGCTCTAATAGTTAGCCTAGCAGGCATAGCCACAATGTTCAGGAGGCCCTAGAGGCCTAGCCCAGCACACACTCCTTTTTCCCCAGGTAGAACCCAGGTAGAATAAGCCTTCCTACACGCCCAAACACTCCTAGAATATACCGTTATAGGTTCTAGCGTACACTGCGCAGGAATCCCCGGGAAGGGTGCCTCCCGCGTTGGAATCTCGTAAGAGGCTTAGGATTGTTCACGATACTGGCGCAATACTAGCTGGCTTACCCCTGAGGCTGCCCGCATACATGGTCTCGAACTATACTACTAAGTCCGTCGTCAGCGAGGTCTTGGACCGAGAGAGTAGGGCCTTACTCGAGAGGATGCTTGAGACGGGAATTCTCGAGGTCTCAGAGCCTAGTGCTGAGGGCCTCCGGAAGGCTAGGAGAGCTGCGGATAAGGCCGGGGTAGGGGGGAGACTTAGCAGGACTGACCTAGAAGTCCTCGCCCTCGCAATAGATATCTCAGCATCAGGAGGGGAGACCGTGATCGCGACCGACGACTACAGCCTCCAGAGGGCAGCGCTGGCCGCCGGCATCGGCTTCCAACGCGTTAGGTACCGCGGGATCGGGCGAGGAGGGCGAGGCAGACGGGCCCGCCGATGAGGGGGAGAGCCAGAAGCCATGTGGGGCCTGCCAGCCCGGCCTCCTCAGCTATTACGGAACGCATCGCGTGGAAGCCGTACGCGTAGAAGGTTAGGGCCCAAGCGAGCAGTATTAGGGAGATCCTTACGAGAATAACCGATCCAGCGCTTACCGATAGAGCGAGAATGCTAAATGATACGAGGAGCCCTATAGCGCCCGCCATCAGAACAGCCGCGTACGGCTCCCTCTCCCTCGGGATTCGTGTGCTATCCAGGAAGAGCCCGAGCAGGCCTACTATGAAGCCTAGCAATGCGACCATAACGACGGTGATTCTCCCCGACAAGGCTCCGGCAACCTCGATAGGCCTCGGAATGAGGGAGCAACCAGCCTGATAGCACCTCCATAAGGCGAGTAGGGATGCGAGGGTGGCTAGCGTTCTCGCTGCTAGCAGGAGAGCTACAGCTCTTCTGGCCTCCGCTCGGTCGCCCATTAAGGCCCTACCACCCCTGAAAAAAGCTGGTGCGGGCTAAAGTAATGTATGGTGCACGCGTTGGGGGAGGACAGGTACGCTGAGATGCGTAGAAGGCTTGTGGAAGAGCTCATCCGGCTAGGGTATATTCGGAGCGAGAAGGTTGCCCGGGCGATGATGCGCGTGCCTAGAGAGGTATTCGTGCCGGAGCCCTATCGAGACCTGGCCTACGAGGACAGGCCTCTCCCCATCGGGCACGGGCAGACTATTAGTGCACCAAGCATAGTCGCGTACATGATGGAGCTTCTAGACCCCGACAAGGGGATGAAAGCCCTAGAGGTCGGGGCGGGCAGCGGGTACGCTGCGGCGGTTCTCGCGGAGATAGTTGCGCCTAGTGATGCTCCGCGGAGCGAGTGGGGCCACGTCTACGCTATTGAGGCGATCCCCGAGCTAGCGGAGTTAGCGCGCAGGAACCTCGAGCGGGCGGGCTACGCGGACCGAGTCACAGTAGTCGTGGGCGACGGTAGTAAGGGGCTCCCCGATAAGGCCCCCTTTGACCGGATACTCGTTAGCGCCGCGGCCCCCTTCATCCCCAAGCCCCTGGTAGACCAGCTTGCCCCCGGCGGCCGCATGGTTATACCGGTGGGCGAGTACTTCCTGCAGTATCTTTACGTTGTCTGGAAGGAGAGGGACGGGACCGTGAGGCTTCAGAGAGACATAGAGGTCCTCTTCGTCCCTCTAAAAGTGTCCCCCGACGTCGAGCCGTTCTACCAGGGAGAGAGCCCGGGCCTCGAGGGAATAATCTAGGGTGTCAGCCTCTCCGGGTCCCTCGGGAGGAGCCTTGCCTCCCTAATGTTTCCGAGCCTAAGCGTCTGCATCACGATCCTCTCGAGGCCCATGCCGGCACCACCGTGAGGAGGTGCTCCGTGCTTGAAGAAGTCGAGGTAGAACTTGAAGCTCTCCGGCTCCAGGCCCTTATCCCTAATGTTTGCCATCAGCCTGTCAAGCCTGTGCTCTCTCTGGCTTCCCGTAACAACCTCCAGCCCCCTGTAGAGAAGGTCGAAGCCGGTGGTCCAGTCCGGCTCGCTCTCCAGCCTCATCGTGTAGAACGGTCTGGACCCCCACGGGTACTCCGTAACGAAGATAAAGTCACTATCGTACTCCTCGCTAGCGTACCTTCCCAGGAGGCGCTCCGCCTCCGGGTCTAGGTCCTCCCCGTACGGAAGCTTCTTCCCATACCTCTCCTCCAACACCTTGTAGGCTTCCCTCATAGTTATCCTGGGGATCTCCCTCGGTATCCTAATATCGTCGATACCGTACATCTCCAGCACGGAGCGCGTGACCTGGTCGCCCAGAAGGTCACTGCGGACCCTGCGGAAGAAGCCTTCAACCTCCCTCATAACATCCTCCGGCCCCTCGATGAACCCCATCTCTATGTCTAGGCTGTGATACTCGGTGAGGTGCCTAGTAGTATGGTGAGGCTCCGCTCGGAAAACAGGCCCTATCTCGTAGACGCGTTCGAAGCCTCCTATGACAGCCATCTGCTTGTAGAACTGCGGGCTCTGCGCTAGATAGGCCTCCCTCCCGAAATATATGACCGGGAAAACCTCGGCACCGCTCTCAGTGCCTGCAGCGACTATTTTGCTCGTGAATATCTCCACAAACCCCCTCTCCCTATAGTACTCCCTGAAAGCCCTCGCCACAGCCGCCTCAACTATGAATATCCCAGTTACGCGGGGGTTCCGAGTGTCTAGCCACCTATAGTTTAGCCTGGTAGCTAGCCCTGCCTCGTGGCTCGTCGCGGGCTCTAGGGGTAGAGGCTCCACGGGCTCGCTCAGAACAGCATAGTCGCGAGCCCTAAGCTCGACACCTTCCTTGGTTCGGCCCCTCACGAGCTCTCCGTCGACGCATAGAACTGTCTCGAGCCTTAGCTTGCCGGCCCGGCGGAACTTCTCCTCGTCGCAGCACCCCCTCTTAAACACGGCTTGAATGGTTCCCGTCCTATCACGAATAACGAGGAACTTAATCCTACCGACATCCCTAACACTGTGGAGCCAACCGCACACCCTGACGTTCGAACCCTCGAGCTCATCTATTCTAGCAACTAGCTCCGCAATAAACCCCTGCTTAAGCACTGCGACATACCCTCCGGCTCGTGAGGCGCGGCCCCACGACTCTCCCCGTCGTGGAGGGGGACCACATAAAAGGGTAACCGGGTCCCGGCCCCGTTTCCCGCCTATTCCCGCGTTGTTTCCCGCCCCTTCCTCTATCTAGAACCCCCTACCCTTTAACAACACACGGCCGTGTGGCCGCTGTGAGGTGAGATGGCATGAGGAGTAGGATCATGCGCGCGCTCGCGATGCTCATACTGGTAGCGCTGATGGGGATGCCCGTGCTAACGGCGGTGGCAAGCCCACAGGGCACCAGCGATGCTGGCGCTGAGAGCATGGCGGAGAAGACTGCTGAAATATATGTAAAAAGGATTACGATATTCGTCAATCATACTCTGAGAATAGCTGAGAATCACAACATAACACTGCCCAGCGATCTGGAGGAGAAAGTGAACACTACCCTAACCCTGCTAGCATGGGCTAGGGCTAACCTCAGCACTAACGTTACTCTCGCGGTGGAGCTAGCTACCAAGGCTAGCATTGAGTTTGCTCCCGTCGCGGACTACGTTTGGAACAACCTGCCGAGTGACGTGAAGAAGGAGATGCAGGCTAGGGCTATGGAGATAGTTATTAACAAGAGGATAGAGATGCTGACGAAGCTTGAGGAGAAGCTTAGGATGGCACAGAACCTATCGGGCGTTAACATGTCCCGGCTAATAGAGGCTATCAACATAACCATAGCGAAGCTGGAAGAGGCGAAGCATCTACTCGAGCAGGGCAATATAACTGGTGCGCGCATAATAATGGCCAAGGCGCTTAAGGAGGCGAAGCACGAGGTAAGAATATCCTACCGGGTAGTTTACAAGGAGGCTTGGAAGTGCGCGAGCCTCAACATACTGACCCTGAAGCTAGTCGACCACGTGTTTAGGCTTGCGGACGCTATCAACAGGACTATTCAGGCCGTGAACGAGACGGGCAACGTTAGCGAGGACATAATCGCAGGGCTAGCCGCTAGGAACAGGGCTCTATACAACATGGCCGTGAGAATACTAGAGCGCTACCCGGCCCCCGAGAATACCAGCGACCCCGTCTACACGACGCTAGAGGAGATAGTTGCCGCTCTGAACACAAGCCAGATGTATCTCGACCTCGCTGTAAACGCGAGCGAGGCCGGTAACCCGGCCTGGGTTGAGACTAACCTAACCCTCGCGCTCGACGTGCTAGTCCAGGCTCTCAACGAGACTAAGAACCTGCAGATGCCGCTCCACGCCCTGAAGAGGGCGGAGAAGGCAGTCCACATCATGGAGAGGATTAGGAGCAGGATGGAGCACATGCGCGCTAGCAAGTACGCCGCGATAAGCATAATGCTCGACAGGAAGTTCGAACACCTCCAGAGAATGTACGAGCGCTACCAGAACGGCATGATACCCGAGTGGAGGATACGCGCGGTCTTCACCGCCGAGAAGCTGGAGCTCGAGCAGCTTAAGGCAAGCCTTCCGCCGGACACTCCCGAGTGGCTAATAGAGAAAATAGATAGTATCATTCAGTGGATAGACACGCACATGCCTTGACCTAACTGTTTTTCTTTCCGGTCCCCCGCCAGGATACCCTATCCCGGAGAGACGGTGCTAGAGCCATGAGCCTGAGGCTATCAATGTTGCTCACAGTCTCGGCCCTACTGATACTAGCTATAGCTCCCCACAGCGCCTACGCTGCTAGCCCGGAGTATACGTGCCAGGATATGTCAGCCCACGTCTATAATGATGGCAGCGTTAACGTTACTCTCACGATTATTCTCGACAGGCCTCCGCAGGAGCCGGAAAACATTAGCATAACCACTATCGGCGCCCCAATCTATGCTAGTGCTGTCGCGGACAATGGCACTATCCTTCCAGTCACTATTAATAATGGTATCAATGTTACGGTCTTCCCCGGCATTCAAAAGGTTAGGGTCACCTATGTGACCCTAGACGCCACTAGCAAGACCGGCGAGAAGTGGACGCTGGACTTCAACGCCACATGCAACGCTAGAGTGTACCTGCCCGAGGATGCTGTCCCAGCCAAGCTGGAGCCGGAGCCCAGAATAGTTGTGACGGATGAAGGCCTAGCCCTGGTCTTCCCGAAAGGCCATATACACATCGAATACTACCTCGCCCCGGTATCGCCGCAGCCCACCTCGCCTGCAGGCGGAGGTAGCACCACAGGAGGCGGAGCCCCCGGCACTAGTAACACTAGTAACACGAGCTCAACCGCCGCTGCTACTGCCATAGTTGTCGTATTAGTGCTCTACTATTTCTTGAAGCGGCGACGTGGGGCCCCCTCAGGGGGCTCTCCCCAAATAGCTTCGGCCGTACTGGACGATAGGGATAGGAGCATTATTGAGGCGGTCCGCAGGGCAGGGCCCCGCGGGCTAACGGCGAGCGAGATAATGAGTGAGACCGGTATCCCGAAGACACCGCTCTACAGGAGGCTCAACCGCCTAGTGAGGGAGGGCGTTCTAGAGGCTGTCGAGGAGGGCGGAGTTAGGCGGTATAGGCTGAAGGGTTAGCCCTCCACATATCCTAATATCATCTTAGGGCCTTACTCACCCTTTGGGTGCTAGGCTGTATGAGTAGGAGCATTGATCCGTGGGGCACGGTCAAGATTAAGGATTATGATAGGCTGATTGAGGTATTCGGCATACAGCCATTCCGCGACATAAAGCTCCTCCTAGCGAGGAGGGGCCTACCCATTAGCCTCCATATGAGGAGGGGCATAATCTTCGGGCACAGGGACTTCGACAAGTTTCTCGAGGCTGTGAGTAGGGGTGAGAGGGCCGCTGTACTCACGGGCTTCATGCCGAGCGGGAAGTTCCACCTAGGGCATAAGCTGACTGTCGACCAGCTCATATACTATCAGCGGGAGCTAGGTGTCAAGGTCTTCGTGGCTCTCGCGGACGCGGAGGCCTACGCGGTCCGCAGGATACCCCGCAAGCAGGCGATACGGGTAGCTGTTGAAGAGTATGTCGCGTCAATGATAGCGCTGGGCCTAGACCCTGAGAAGACAGAGTTCTACTTCCAGACGAATAGGGGGACCCCCTACTACAGGCTTATCCAGCTAGCGAGCGGCAAAGTAACTCAGAGCGAGTTCGAGGCGATATACGGAGACATAACTCCGGCGAAGGTTGTCTCCGCGCTCACCCAGGCTGCCGACATTCTCCACGTTGAACTAGACGAGTACGGCGGTTACAGGTGGGTCGTAGTCCCCATAGGGGCAGACCAGGACCCGCACATGAGGCTTACCAGGGACCTCGCCGAGAGGCTATCCCAGGAGATCAGCCTGAACAAGCCCTCAGCAACATACCACAAGCTCATACGCGGGCTTGACGGGGGCAAGATGAGCAGTAGCAGGCCGGACTACACGATATTCCTCACCGACCCCCTCGACGTTGCTCGGAAGAAGCTGATGGCCGCCCTCACCGGCGGCAGGGCCACCGCGGAAGAGCAGCGCCGTCTGGGAGGGGTCCCGGAGGCCTGCACGGTATACGATCTGTACCTGTTCGGCCTTGTGCAGAGCGATGAGGAGCTAGCAAGGATATACGAGGAGTGTAGGTCTGGCAAGCTACTATGCGGGAAATGCAAGAGGTACGCCTGGACTCTACTCGAGGAGTTCCTACGCAGAGTGCAGGAGAGGCTCCCGGAGGCCAGAGAGACCGCCTGGAGAATAGTTGACGCGCCGAGGTTCTAGTTACACTAATCACAAAGCCCAATACTTCGCGGAGAGAAAGGAAGTCCCTGGGGGCCGGCGATGGGGTAGCCAATGGGGGATGAGACCCGGGGAGTAGGACTTCCCGGGAATGATGCAGGCGTTGACTCCCTAGCCGGCCCCGCCTGGCTCGGCGACTGTTCTCGCGGCCTGTAGTAGCTTCTCCACTGCTAGGACGGCTGTTGGCGCTAGCACCCTAATCATGGGCTCCCTCCCGTGGGCACCCGTATCGTAAATTACGTCGGGCACCCTGCCAGCCCTCCGGACCGCCTCCTCGAGCGCCCAGGGGAGGCTGGCTCCCTCCCTAGTGGCGACTTCCACAGGCTCCTCCTCCCTCGGGACGTAGACCACCGTGTAGCCCAGCCTCCGGAACGCTCTGACCAGCTCCTCGTTATACCTAACATTGAGGGCAGCCCTAATCCTCGGGTCGTGCCTCATGGCTGCTAACACGAGGCGAGCCATATGGCTGCTGGCACCGAAGCGGACCGGGCCGACGGCTACTAGCCTTGGCCCAGCCCTGACGATCCTGCCCGTCACCGCCGCTACATGCTCCCTGCTCGTGGCGTACACGGGCTCATGCTCATCGCTATGTTAGTCCCGACCTCCGGCACGTAGTCGTATAGTAGATCCTCGTTCTCCAGGAACATGTCGACCGCGGTCTCCACATTGTTCCTAGTCCTGTAGCGGTCCGCGTCTATCTCGAGGTACGCCACAGGGTTCACAGGGCAGTGGCCCCCGCCGACCTTCACCCCGTATATGATCGCTAGCGTTATGAGTCTTTTCGCCTCTCGAACCGCCTCCACCAGGGGGAGCCCCTTCGCTAGGCCAGCCGTTATTGCGGCACTAAAGCTGCACCCGGTGCCGTGGTAGCACCCATCGAGGACTCGGGGGGCTGAGAACGTGTATACGCTTCCCCTGTAGTAGAGTACGTCAACGCTCTCACCACCTTCTAGGTGGCCTCCTTTCACTATAGCGGCTTCGGGCCCTAGATTTCGCACTATGTACTTGGCAGCCTCTGCCGCGTCGGAGACGCTCTTTATCTTCATCCCGGTGAGCTTCTCCGCCTCCATCCTGTTCGGAGTGACGAGTGTCGCCCTCGGAAGTATTTCCCTTATGAGGGCGTCGACAGCGTCCTCCTGGAGGAGCGGGTCACCACTCTTTGCAACCATGACGGGATCAACCACGAGGGGGAAGTCGTAGCGCCTGAGCTCCCCGGCCACGGCAGAGATTATATCGCGGTTGCTCAGCATGCCGGTCTTAGCAGCGTCCACCCCGATGTCCTCCGCGACAACCCTTATCTGCTTGGCTACCGCCTCGGGAGGGAGATCGTAGACGCCGTAGACTCCTCTCGTGTTCTGGGCTGTCACGCTAGTGATCGCCGCGGTGCCGTGGACGCCCATGACAGCGAATGTCTTAAGATCGGCCTCTATCCCGGCGCCCCCACCACTATCGCTACCCGCAATCGTGAGGGCAACCGGGAGACGGCGGGGAGCCATCGCCCAGCACCCCAGTCTAGACTGTTTACAGGAAGGCTTTAACCATATACCTAGGGCCTCAGGAGAGGCGACCTAGGATCCTCGCGGCCCTGTGCGCTGCTGTTGCGCCGACTAGTACCGCGAGGATCCAGGTCAGAGCGCACGCCTCCCGCCCGTAGCCGGCCAGCGCGACTAGCATTATTACAAGTATGACTATAACCCTGTCTCCCCTCTCCATAAGCCCGACGCCTCTCAGCTTGACTCCTACTAGCTCTCCCTTGGCCCTGGCATAGCTGACTATTACTGAGAACATCCCCGCGATGAGCACTGCCGGCGCGCAGACGCCCAGTATTAGGAGCGAGTAATAATAGGCGGTGTCAGCAAGCCTGTCCAGGAACGAGTCGAGGAACTCCCCATGCCTACTGCTACGTCCCACTGCCCTCGCGACAGCCCCGTCAAGCGCGTCCAGGAGGGCCGAGACTATTAGGAGCAACGGGGCGAGCGCCGGCCGGACCGCCGCTGCCAAGGGGACAAGCCAAGCGGTGAGGGCTCCCGCGTAGGTGTAAACGTCTGGATCTGGAGTTAGCCTAGCAAGCGCTCTCCCAGCCTTCGACGTCAAGGGCCTCACTCTTTCCCTAAGCCTCTCAAGCAAACCCCTCCCCCACTAACCGGTCCAGCAGTAGTAAATGCGGGGGTTTAAGCCCGCTAGGCGCGAAAGTAGAGACTGTGGGTGCCCGGCGAGGTGCTAGACTGGACCCTTTACAGGCCCGACGCTCTCCGCGTCTGGAGCAACTCAGAGGTGCGCAAGAGGCTCGGCTGGTACTACAGCGTGATGACGGGGCGGAAGCCCGCCAAATTCCTAATAGCTCGGAGCCTGGAAGCCCCCATAGACAAGCGCGACCTCGCAAATATGGACTACGACGATCTAGCGAGAATACATAGGGATCTGGCCGGCGCATTCATGGACGAGTGGGCCCGCATAAGAGAGGCTGACCGCGTAGACGTAGACAAGTATAGGAGAGCTAGGCCCGACACTAGCTTCCTAGACGTTAAGCGGAGAATGGCGTGGCTACTGGCTAGCCCCTGCAGGCTTTGCGAGAGGAGGTGCATGATTAGGAGGGAGGAGAAGATAGGCGCCTGCAGGCTAGACATTAAGACGTACGTGCACTCCGCGTTCCTCCACCTAGGCGAGGAGGCGCCCCTAGTGCCGAGCGGCACCATATTTTATGGGGGGTGCAACTTCACGTGCGTCTACTGCCAGAACTATGATATTAGCCAGGTCGCCCCGAGAGCAGGGAGGCCCGTTACGGAGCCTGAGCTCGCCGCCATACAAGACATGCTCGCGCTCCGGGGAGCCCGAAACATAAACCATGTCGGAGGCGATCCAACGCCCAGCATGCACACTATTGTCGGGAGCATGCTCTACGTGAGGAGCAACATACCCCAGCTATGGAACAGCAACATGTATCTCACCCCGGAAGCAATGGAGGTCCTAGTCCACCTCATAGACATATGGCTCCCCGACTTCAAGTACGGGAACAACAAGTGCGCCTTCAGGCTGAGCGCGGTCCCGAGGTACTGGGAGGTTGTTACCAGGAACCTCAAGATAGCGGTGGAACACGGGGACATGATAATACGTCACCTCGTACTACCAAACCACCTCGAGTGCTGCACAAAGCCAGTCCTAAGATACATAGCGGAGGAGCTCCCCCGCGACAGGATACTTGTAAACGTGATGGACCAGTACAGACCCATGCACCTCGTCGAGAGGAGCCCCCACCGCTGGCCCGACATAGCTAGGAGGCCCAGCCCGCGGGAGATACTCGAGGCTAGGAGATACGCCACTGAGCTGGGCCTGCTGTGGGAGCCGGTCTCATAGGTGGTGATTGGCGAGATGGAGGGAGTGGCCGGTGTCGAGAGGTACAAGCTCCTCATGAGCCAGGGGAGGTTCTACGAGGCTCACGTAACCGCCGAGGAAATCATGAGGCTTGTAAACAGGAGAGTGGGGAAGTGCCTAGCTGTATACGCGGCGCTCGCGCTCAAGGTCAATGAGGCCCTGCCAAGAGCGGTCGACCACCTCCTCCGCCTGCTCGAGCGCGATGGGTGCCACGACATTATCTATATGGACTGCGCGAGAAGTATCGCGAGATCGATGGGGAGGAAGGTAGAGGGAGAGAGCCTCGCCTGCCTCCTACCCCTCTAAGCTCTCGACGCGTATGCAATCCGGCGGCACCCTCGGGGCCAAGTAGACTTGCTCCGAGGCCTTGTACACTGGTATGCCGTGCCTAGCTAAGCATCCCGTGTCTACTGAGAGGATCACGACTGGCCTCCCATGCCTCCTACCCGTCTCATAGGCCTGCTCTCGGGTCGCGGAGAGGTGGACGTAGAGCCTCTTCCCGGGGAGGAGACCCCTCCTCATTATTGACCCGAGATTCCTAGCCGGCGTCCCATGGTATAGGCGAGGTGGAGGGCTCTCCAGGGGCTCATACCTTATCCGGACCGGCAGGCTGTGACCGTATCTCGCCCTAATCTTGTCGCCCCGAACCTCGTACCTGCCCTTGGGATCCGACAGCGCTATCTCCCGGACTAGCCTCTCGCTAGCGCGGAATCCCATCCTGCGGAGGGCCCTAACAACATCCCCGATCCTAGCCCATCCCTCCTCGTCGACGGCGACACCATACTTAGGCCCGTAATGCCTAAGCAGGCCAGCCATTTTCTTGCTCATCCTCTCCCTATCATCCTCTCCGCCTCCCACCCTAGGCCCCACCCCTTTATCACCCCGAGGCCAAGCACCCTGTTAAGCTGGAGGGGCGCGGGCGTGCCTGGAAGAGTAGAGAAGCTGAGGGACTCGCCACAGCTCCCGCCGGGAGTCGTGGATGGCCTCCTCGATCTTCATGCCGCCATAGACGTGGACAGCGGCCACTTCATCTGCCACTACTACGGGGCTAGGCCCCAGATACTGAGGATAAACGGTACAGAGTATCCGGGGCTCGGCGTTGGGGACTGGATGAGCGTAGTAGTGGGCGAGGAGCCGGCCAGAGCCGTTGAGGAGTCGGGCGAAGAGGCGACCCTAGAGGGGCTCACGAGAGGCGAGCCGGTGAACGTTGACAGGGCAAGCCTAACCCTAGTGTTCAACCTGTACAGGCATGAGGGCGGGACAATAAAGGCTGTCGCGCTGGAGGGAGCGGCTGCCGTAATAGTGAAGCCGGAGAGGAGGCCCCCGATCACAGTCATACTCTGGGAGAAGAAGCCGGAGCGGGAGAATAGGAGCCTCCTAACAGTCTAGGAATGGGGGTGACCGTGTTGAGCGAGAAGCCCAGGGATCCTTCGCGGGACCCAGAGGTTGTCAAGAAGATGGCCCGCCTAATGATGCAGGGCGCCGTCATGCTGGCAGAGAGGTGCCCCATATGCGGGCTACCCCTCTTCCGCTTGAAGAGCGGAGACATAGTGTGCCCCATACACGGCCGAGTAATGATTGTTAGCAGCGAGGAAGAGGCAGACGAGATCAAGCTTGACAGTACGATAAGACTCGTGGAGAAGTACGCTGCTAGCAGGGTTGAGGGTCTTATAGGTGAGGAGGACCCAAGCAGAATACTGGAGTGGCTCAGAGTAATAGAAGCGGTAGAGAGGATCAAGCAGCTCCGCAGGGGGGCCGGAAAGGAGGAGAGGGGAAGCAAATGAGCGATGAGTACCCGCTGGTCTTCGAGGCGTCCGTATCTAAGCGCCACACTCCCAGCACGGGTTACAGGTGGTTCGGCGCGCTAGAAGTGAGTACTCCGGCCTGGAAGCGGCTCCTCCTCTTCATGACGGGGAGCGTAGCCCGCTGGATAGCCCCCGGCGAGAGGCTGAGGGTCGAGGCCAGCACAGAGCCGAAAGAGGTAGGCAACTACCACGTGCTCCAGCCCGGCGAGTACCGGCTGTGGAGGCGGACTAGCGAGGGAGAAGTTCTAATATGGCCTCCCTGGAGGAGGAAGTTCGAGATTAACAAGCCCTACTACAAAGGAGTCATCCTAGCGAGGGAGGCCGAGTCGGAGCAGGACTACGAGGAGATAGCGGGCCTCGAACAGTACCACTACGCGAGCAAGGAGGAGCTCGTGGCGATATGGAAGTGCCCTAGATGTGGAACGATCGTGGAGGCAAACACTAGGCCCCGATGCCCAAAGTGTGGAGCCCGCATGGTTATCCAGGAGATAAGGGGGAGCCTTCCAAGCAGTAGGTTCCTAGTCCTAGAGCTCCTCACCCGGAAGGAGTACGAGCCTAAGATAGTCGGCTATGTCCGGGTAGACACGCCTATCCCACTAATGCACAGGAGGGTCCCGCTGCCCGGGGGAGGCTACAGGATAGAGCGCCTAATAAGGGAGAAGGTCTTCCCGAAGGACTGGTTCCACCC
>WAOS01000020.1 GCA_015521185.1 Desulfurococcales archaeon
ACAGAGTACGGGATAGTGATATACAAAGTTGAGCCTGATCTTCTCAAGGCAATGCTCCTCCAGGCAGAACTCTACAACAAGGTCCTCGAGGGACAGCTCAGCATAACCGAAGCGATAGCTCTGGCCGAGAAAGAGCTCGCCGCGGTATCAGCAAAGATCGAGCAGGATCTAGTTAAGAAGAGTGATAAGAGCAAGAAGAAATCGAGAAAGACTAGGACCTCCAAAACGTCGAAGTCAAAGAAGAAGAGCAAGAGCTAGAGGAGACTATACCTCTTAATTTCTACCTCGTAGCCTAGCTCCTTCAGCCCCTCGACAATTATGTCTTCAGGAACCCTCTTGTCAAAGACTACTACAACCCTTCTCTTGCCGCCCTCTTTTATTAGCTTGACCTTATCTACGACGACACGGCCTAGTATCATATCGTTCATACTTTTAGCCGGCACAATATAGTCCTTAAACTTCTTCTTCATCATCTCATAGAAAGCGTCGAAATTCCTCAGTATACGGAAGAACTCGTTAACATCGTTGGGCTCGATACCGAGCTTCTCAACTATGAAGCGGACGAGCTTCTCTGCCTCCTCGGGGCTTAGCTCCACACTCTTGTACTTGCCCATATCGACTTCTACAACCTTCACAGCCACCACTCGCACCCTCTCCATTAGCGTATCCTATAGCGGCTTAATAATTGTACAATTGCACCCCCGGGACGCCTTTAAACTTCCTGGTATCACGGATCATCTCGTGGGGTGTAGCCTGTGATAAGGATCGTCTATGACGCGGCCTCTAAGTTTAAGTATGTTACTCAAGCGCTCGCCAAAATAAATGATGAGGGAGTCTTCGTCTTCTCTCCGGAGGCTGTCGCGGCTAGCATACTCAGCCCCGACAAGGTTACCATGGCTATTCTGAAGATGCCTGCCCTGGCCTTCGCGGAGTTTGATGTGGACGAGGAGATCGGGCTTCTAGTCAGGCTGGACGAGTTTAACAAGATAGTTAAGAGGGCCACGCGTAATGATGACCTCATTATAGAGTACGACCCTGAGCAGCAGGTTCTCAGAATATCTCTCCGCGACAGGAAGACGGGGGTTATCAGGCAGTTCGAGGTTCCCAGCACTCCCGTGGAGGAGTATAAGATTAAGGAGCCTCAGGCTGAGTTCGCAGTCGAGCTCCAGATGGATAGCGACGATTTCAAGGCTATCATTCAGGACGCTAAAGTAGTGGGTGACTACATAGTTTTCGAGGCGGAAGAGGACGTCTTCCGCGCTAAGGCCCAGGGCGAGGAGAAGTATTACGAGTGGGAGATGAAGGAGCAGGACCCCCTAATCATGCTCAGCGTCTCCGAGCCTAGCAGGAGCACATACACTAGGCAGAGCCTGGAGGCAGCGACTAAGCCGACCGGCGCTTCCGACGTTGTGAAGCTTAGCTTCTCCAGCGACTTCCCGCTGAAGCTGGAATTCACGCTCAAGACAGGAGAGAAACTCTACATCTACACTGCTCCCAGCATAGAGTAGGTTTATGCGGACTTTTTCCTAGTCCTCCTCCTCGACGACCTCGTAGTCCTAGTAGTCCTAGCGGCCCCGCTCCGGACCGATCGAATTAGATTCTCCACTGCCTCCCCAGCCCTGCTTACGCGGGACACCCGCACACGCATGAGAGGGCTGCTACACTCGGCTATGCCGAGAGATATCATTACTAGCTGGCAGTAGGGGCAGAGGTTGTACTTCCTACCGCCAACCATGCAGGGACTAGTAGCGGCTCTCCTACCACAGTTGTCGCATCTCTCCCAAGCAAGCGTGTTGCGAGGCACGTTCCTAGGCACCCCCGACTGCTGGGTTTAGCGTTAAGCCCGTCATCCCTCACCGCGGACTACCAAACGGGCCCAACACTACTTGTGGCCCGCCGCGGATGCCGCGGCTCACTGGTCGGGGCCGGCCTACTACTGTTATTGCTGCCCTTATTTATCGGAACCCTCGAGCAGCCTCTTGAAGCGGACCGCGTCGTCGTAGCTATACACGTTGTTAAACATTACGTAGACTCTCTCGCAGGCGAGCCCGCTCACTATGTTCTTGAGCCTGTTAAGGTCGTCATCAGTATACTTATACTTATAGTTTACCTCCCTGCCCCCCAGACCGTGAAGGCGGGCGTACCCGGTCCGGGCGCTCGATCTGCAGGGGCTCACGCGGTCCCTCAGGAAGTCTCCAGCAATAATTATATCGTAGTCCTCTTCTATCCTAGCGAGAACGTCTGGATGCTCCCACCAGTCTCCCCGCGGCTCCCAGGCAATCCTCCTGCCGCCGCGATCCGCCCTTTCGAGGAAACTAGTTACGCGGGCGAGATTCTCCTGCGTGTAGGAGAACGACGCCGGCGTCTGAAGTACTATTATGCTCGCATCGAGATCTCTCGCTGCTCTAAGCGTCTCAGACCAGGCCCACCACACTTCCTCAGTGTCTTGGAAGTACCCGTATCTTCTGGGGTCTCCAGGGACACTCCTCTTCAGCCTCCTCCAGAGCATCCTATTGTAGGGGTGCGTGACCAGCATCCAAGCCTTCATCGTGAACTCGAATCCGGGGGGAGCCTCACTCCTCAGCCGCTGCAGTACCCTACTCTCGGGAGGATCATAGAAGGTTTGCTGGACTTCTACCACGTCGAGATCGCGAAAAATGAGCTTTCTCGACCTCGAGAACCCACAGGTCCCCACGAGAACGCGCATCCAACGCTGCACCCGTTCCCCACACATTTCGCCCGGCAGGTTTATGAGAGAGATAACTCTGGGAGAAACAGTATATGTCGGGTCCCCGGAGATATGCTGCCTCGTGGGGTGCTCTATGCATTGGCTCGGGCGTGGGCGTCGGGGGAGTCTCTTGAGAGAGCGCTGGGGTATCTAATAACCATTATTATTATAGTATCACTAGTATTGATAGCGGCTGGGAAGATCCGCATAGCTGTGGTTGAAGGGAGAAGCATGGAGCCGACAATGCATACGGGGGACCTCGTGTTTCTCAGAAGCGAGCCCCCCGAGAAGATTAAGCCTGGAGATGTTGTCGTGTATAAAACCGATGGTAGATATATTATCCATAGAGTAATTAATGTCTATATTTTCAAAGGAAATTATTGTTATATTATAAAGGGAGACAATAATCCCGTCCCCGATCCGGGCTTCCCAGCCTGCGGTAGCCGTGGGATCCCCTACAGCGCAATAATAGGCGTCGTATACTCGGTGGACGGCAGCGTAGTTAAGATACCGTATCTGGGCGGGATCTCTGTAATGGTTAAGGGGTGAGCCCGCGCTCCGAGGCGAATAATGCCGCCTCGATAACCCATCTACCAGCAGACCCCCTCAGCCGGGCGACCCTTCGGAGTGCCTCTGCCTCATCCAAGTCGAGCCTCGACGCTATCTCTGGCAACGCGGAGAAGAGCCTCTTAAGCGCCTCCGAGTGGTAGCGGCACAGGCCGTGGGGGTCACCATTGTAGCTCATTCTACCGCAGATAGGGCACTTCTGGGGCGGCTCCTTCAGGCCTAGCGAGTAGGCTAGCCTCTCTCCGACTTCTCGGAGCCTCTCCCTGTAGGCGCGGAGAAGAGCGTCTAGCTCCCTTATGGTTTCCTCCACGACCTCACGCCTAGTCGATAGGCCTTTCTGTATGCTCTCCAGCTTCTCCTCGAGCCTCCTGGTTAGGTCCGGCTTAGACAGCTCGGGGAATAGCTCCTCTATTATGCCAGCAACCATCATGCCCAGATCAGTAACAACTGTTTTCCCGCCCCGGACCGCAAGATAGCCCCGCTTGAATAGGGTCTCTATGATTCTCGCCCTCGTCGCCTCCGTCCCAATCCTCTCCTTCTCCATCCAGACCAGAAGGCTTGTCCTAGACAGCTCTGGCACGCTGCGGGCCCACGTCATCCTACTTTTAACGTCGATGATCTTCACGCGCGTGCCCGGGGGGAGTAGGAGTACCCGTTGCTCCCGCGGCATAGCATAGTGATAGTATGCCATCCAGCCCTCAACCTCGATCTCGACACCGTTAGCAGCGTATCTCGCGCCCTCACCGTCAACCAAGAATAGGCGTACTCTGCTGATGATCGCTTTGCTGGCGAATGCCGCGAAGAACCTTCTGGCTATGAGCTCGTAGATAGCCCAGTGATCCCGGTCTAGGCCGCGGGGTATCTCGCCAGTCGGGTGTATAGCTGGATGCGCAGGATCATCTTTGACACCCTGTACCGGCCGGAGTACTCCCCCGGTCTCGGCTAGGAGCCTCTTGGCTAGTCCGCCGATCTGGGGGGCCCTCATTAGGCTCCTGATTATGCTAGCGTAGTCTATGGTTGGGGGGAGCTTCTGGCTGTTAGTTCTCGGATAGCTTATGAGTGCGTCGAGGTAGAGGTCCTCTGCGATCCTCTGGGTTTTCATCGGGCTGAAACCGTAGATTCTCGCAGCCTCCTTCTGCAGATCCCCGAGATTGAACGCGGGCGGGGGCCTGCTCGCATTTCTCGCCCTGGAGCCATCGCTTACCTCGAGCTCCCCCTCGAGGCGTAAGCGTTTCGCGATGCTTCTAGCCTCCTTGACGGTCCGGGGCTTCCAACCGTCGGGGCTAGCCTGGAACGTGCTCTCTCCATGCGCGAGCACTATCGTGAGAGAAAACTCTGGCAGAGGGACGGCGAGGTTTATCCTCTCCCACCGCTTGGCGGCCTCCACTATCGTGGGGCTCTGCACCCTGCCAGCACTCAGGATTATGCGCTTGCCCGTTACAGCGCGGACCGCATGCATTAGGGCGCGGCTAACGTTTATCCCCCAGAGCCAGTCAACCTCGTGCCGGGCCTTTCCGGCCTCAACTAGTAGGGTGTCCGGCGGCTCGAGATTCTCGTAGGCCCTCCTTATCTCTATGGGGCTCAGGCTCGAGAACTTCATCCTCCTATATTTCCTTATGTCTCCGAAATGCTCGATTATAGTGTAGCCTATCACGCTGCCCTCTATATCGTAGTCGCAAGCATTAATGTAGAAGCTTGCCCGCGGGAGTATGCGCTGCATCAGCATATAGAACTTCCTGGTATGCCTCGCCTCCTTATCAAACTCGTATAGGGGCCTCCACTCCATTTCGTAGACGGGGAACCCCCTCTTATCGCTGTAAGGACCGAAGAGGTGGCCTGCGCTGGGGACGACAACGAGCGTGCTGCCACCGCGCGTGAGGATCCAGTAGGGTATACCGTTATACCTGCAGGTCCTCGGTCTGCCGAGGGCCTCGGCTATTTTCCTGCCGGCCTTAGGCTTCTCCGCGACTATCGCTGTGAATCTCCCATAAATTGTGCACCCGCCATCAGCGGACCGCTTCCTCCCCCTGCTAACCCTATACCTGCCTCTGTACAAGATAGTGGACCCCCGTGAGGCTGGTCCTTGCCCTCCTATCCCGCGGGGACGGGGATAGTGAGGATGAGGAGTATAGCGTATAGTACCGCGACGAGCATCAGGACCGGGTCGCCTGGAGACCTTATGCCCATAGCGCTCCCGGGGTGCCCCTCCTTCAGGCGGAAGTGGAAGAATGCCGCGATCAAGGCGAATATGCCTAGCATTGGCCAGCGGACCGCTGAGGCTATGAGGGTTAGGAGGGCTAGGTTGCTCACTATCTTGTGCCCCCTATAACCTAGTAGAGCCCTAACTATGTGTCCTCCGTCGAGCATCGCGACAGGTATGAGGTTTAGGAAGGTAACGAAGAACACTATGAACGCTGCGAACCCCATAGGGCTAAGCACTAGCACCTCGTGGGCTCCAACGGGCCTCGGAGGCGGGATGAGCATGAATATGAGTGGGACCAGCGGTATGGCGCCGCGGACGGCTGCCGCAGGCATTACATAGCTAGCGTGTATCCCCCAGACTGCGAATGGCAGCGCGGCTAGGAATCCTGCTAGGGGGCCCGCAATTGCTGATACCGCTAGCCCCCTATCACTCGGGGGCAGCCACCTGAGGTTTATGACGGCCCCGAAAGTCCCGAGGAAGCCGGCCTGCAGAGGCGGAGCCGGCAGGAGGTATGGGAGGCTCGCGGGCGTCTTGTAGTGTCTTAGCGCTGTCCAGTGCCCCAACTCGTGTATTAGGAGAGGTACTAGGAGGCCTACTAGGTAGCCTAGGGGCGTATTTGGTATTCCGCCTGCCGGTCCGGGCTCGAAGGCGATCCCGGATACGTAGACCGAGACTAGGGTCGTGACCGCGAGGATCAGGGCTAGCCCGATACGATTCTTGTCAGAGGACTTCTTTATGAGGAGAACTATTCCCTGCTCGCTCTTCACTATACGAGGATAGCAGCTTCTCGCGACAAGCGCGTCATAGACAAGCCTCAGCATTGTGGACCAGGGCATACGCCCGCGCGTCCCTAGAACGGAGATCCTGGCAGTCGTGGAATCGATGAGTGCGAGTGACGTGGAGTCGAGCTCTAAGTACTTGGACGCCTCGCCTATACAGGCCTCGTACCACGTGCCTCCGCGGCTAGTGTCGAACCCCAATTCTCCTCCCTAGCTCTAGTAGGACTCTCAGGGGTATCGCCTGTGCCGGCCCGTTGGGTATGTACCTGTAGACTGAGAGCGGTAGTATCCCATTGTCAACCTCGTACCTAGCTATTACCAAGGGATCCGTGCTCCCGACTCTCTCGGGAGGTACGAGCGGGGGAATCCCGAATTCAAGCTGGAAGGCTCTTATCCCTATTATCCTAGCCCTCTCGTACCTCGTAAGATAGGGGGGACCTATCCTTACTCTCTTGTCAACGATGGGATAAGCATTATAGTGCTCCGAGACGTCCTCACCCGGCATTCCAGACACACCCGGAGGGTGCGGGGTTAGAGAGGAGAAAATTAATCGTTGCCCCCGGGGAGTACCCGGCTAGTAACCGGTTTTGTTATAGGAAAAGAGGGTCCTAGGCTTAGAAGTTAAAGCTGCCGGGGCCGCTCTCGCCCTCTTCTTCCTCCTCCTCGCCCTTCTTCTTCTCCTTCTTAGGCGCTGCAGCAGCGATCACGTCGTCAATCTTCAGTATGCTAGTGGCGGCCTCGCTAGCGCTCTTAATCACTTGCTTCTTGACTAGTATGGGCTCGTAGACGTTCTTGGCTAGCATATCCTCGACGACCTTGGCCTCCATGACGTCGACTCCAGCGAACTTGTAGCCCTGGTTGTGGAGGGCGCGCAGCTTGAGCAGGGTCTCTAGCGCGTCCATGCCAGCGCTCTCAGCCAGCACCGTCGGTATGATCTCTAGCGCCTCCGCGTAGGCC